>DAHXOS010000099.1 GCA_027364775.1 bacterium | reverse complement strand
CCTCAAATGGAAACCCCTAGCTTTACACCACCAATTGAACCTAGTAATTTAGTCCCGAACCCAACACCAACAAATTTCAACCCTGCTGGAGAAACATTTAATCAAGTTGCCGAACAAAATCCTTATACACCTCCTCCAGCTTCTCCAATTCCAACTCTTACTCCAGTAGATCAACCAACCACAATTAACCCAATTGGCCCGTTATCTAGTCCAATATTTGCAAACCCACCGGCTGATTCCTCCGCTATGAATCCGGCACCACAATTTACAGCTGAACCTGCTCCTACAGATTTATCTCAACTCTCAGGGACTGAAACACAAGCTCCTCCTGAAATTTATACACCTCCCATGTCAAATGATAATTTAATTGTGCCCTCTCCTCCTCCCTCTGCTATTCCAGAAAATTTAGGCGCAACTAAACCTCAAAAATCCCTTATGCCGATGTTGGTTATTATTGGGGGGGTTGTTGTATTATTAGTTCTTGCTGCATCAGCTTATTTTATCCTTGGTATAGGTAAATCCCCTCAAATTGAAACAACCTCTTTACCAGCTCAACAAGCTCCTTTAACAAATCCTCCTAAACCGATAGTCCAACCTTCTCCAAGACTTACTAATCAGAATGCAACAGCATCTGACTCAGCAAGTTTTGGCACTCTGAATGGTACAACTAACACCTCGACTTCTTCAGCTAAACCAACTTCAGCCTTAGAGGCTGCAAGGCAAAGACAACAACAACCTTCATCTTCTCCAACAAAATAACTTACTTTTAATTATTTAGGATGAATTTCTGAAAAACCGGTAAAGGGAACTAATACTTTTGGAACTTTTACTGTTCCATCAGTTTGTTGAAAATTTTCCAAGATAGCAATGAAAATGCGGGGGCTTGGAAGTGCTGTATTATTTAACATATACACATATTTTTTATCACCATTTTTATCAACATATTTAACATTTAGTCTTCTGGATTGCCAATCTAAAAAGATACTTGCAGATCCTGTTTCGCCATATCTATTTAATCCTGGCATCCATGCTTCTAAGTCATATTGTCTATACTTGCCTACCCCTAAATCTCCAGTACAAATTAGTAACTCTCTATAGGGAAGTCCCAAATCTTCATGAAGCTGCATTGAAAGCTTTAACATCTCCTGTTGTAAATCCTCTACTTGTTTGGTATCAGCTGTTGCCAAAATAATCTGCTCTACTTTAAAAAATTCATGTACTCTATAAATACCTTTTGTATCTTTTCCATAACTTCCAATCTCACTCCTATAACACTGACTAAATCCTGTAAGTTTAATTGGTAAATCTTCTTCTTTTAATGTCTCATTTGCATAATATGCTAAAAGCGGAGCTTCTGCTGTCCCTACTAAAAACTTTTTTTCTTTGTTTTGGCTGCCGTCTTCATTTTTATCTGCTGTTGCAATCTCATAAATCTCATCAACTTCCGGATCATATTCTGAGCCTTTAAAATATCCACTACCAAACAAAACATTCTCTTTAACTAAGGTCGGTGGAATCATAGGTTTAAATCCAGCTGTAACCATTTTATTTAAAGCATAGTTCATAACTGCCATGACTAACATCACACCCTCATTCTTCAGAAAATATCCTCTATACCCTCCCACCTTTGCTCCTCTTTCTAAATCTAAAATATCTAACGCTTTACCAAGTTCAATATGATTTTTAGGAGTAAAACCAAATTTAGGAATCTCTCCCCATTTATAGATTTCTACATTATCTGCATCACTATTTCCCTCGGGGGTGTCTTTTGATGGAATATTTGGGACCTTTACCATTAATTTATCAAAATCTTCTGTTACCACCTTTAAGTCTTCTTCTAAGTTTTCCAGCTGTTGTTTAATCTTTCTACCTTGTTCTATATCCCGTTTTTCTGCTGCTTCATTTCTATGATGTCTTAGTTCATCAACTTTTGCTATTAGTTCTTTTCTTTTATCATCTACAGAAATTAATTGATTTAAATTTAAATCCAGTTTTTTGACAACAATAGCTTTTTTCAATTCTTCAATATTTTCACGGATATATTTGATATCTAACATAAAATTATTATCCTTTCTTTTTCTTTTTTTCTGCTTTTAACGTTGGAAAGGCAATAACATCAGATATAGATGGGGAATCAGTCATCACCATAATCCACCTATCTAACCCAGGTCCTATCCCTGAAGTTGGTGGCATTCCATATTCCAAAGCTTCTAAAAAATCTTCATCCATTTTTTGAGCTTCCGGATTTCCAGCAGCTGCTTTTTTCTTTTCGCGTGTCCATGCTTCTCTAATTTGTTGGGGATCATTTTGTTCTGAATAATTAGTACCCATCTCCATTCCAACAACATAAATATCAAAGCTTTCTACAAACTTTGGATCATCTGTTTTTTTCTTTGCCAGGGGATAAAAATCTGCCGGATAATCATAAACAAAGGTAGGTTGAATTAATTGGTCCGTACATTTCTTTTCAAAAATCTCTAAAAGAATCTCTCCATCTGTCATATAATCATGTATCTCCACCCCTAATTTTTTTGCCAAAGCAGTTGCTTTCTCCAAATTATCAATTTCATAAAATCCAACACCTGTATATTCTTTAAATAAATCAACCAGCTTTACCCTTTTCCAAGGTCTTTTAAATTCTAAAGTTTGTCCTTGATAGTCAAGTTTTGTTTTACCAAAAACTTTTTTTACTACATATTCAAACATCTCCTCAATTAAATCCATATTATAGTTATAATCAGCATAAGCATGCATTGTCTCAAGCATGGTAAATTCCGGATTATGATTACGGTCCATCCCCTCATTTCTAAAGGTATGTCCTATTTCAAACACCTTCTCAAAACCCCCAACTATTAATCTTTTAAGATAAAGCTCATTGGAAATTCTTAAGTATAAATCCATATCTAAAGTATTGTGATGTGTTTTAAAAGGTCTTGCTCTAGTGCCCCCATATAAAGGTTGCAAAACCGGATTTTCTACCTCAAAATAGCCTTTTTCTTCAATTAAAAACTTTCTGATGGTATAAATAATTTTTGATCTGATTTCAAAAGTTTGCCTTACTACAGGATTCATTAATAAGTCCAAGTAACGTTTTCTGTTTCTTTCTTCTACATCCTTTAATCCATACCAAGCAGAGGGAAGAGGCTTTAAGGTTTTAGCCAGTAGTTGGAACTTACTTACTCTAACAGTTATCTCGCCTGCATTAGTTTTAAATATTTCACCTTCAGTTTGTAAAAAATCCCCCAAATCAAGGTTGGTTAAAAATTCAAATTGTTCTCCCGGTAATTCATTTTGGGCAAAGAACAGTTGGATTTTTCCGGAAGCATCTTCCAAATCTGCAAAAGCAATTTTTCCATGAGGTCTAAATGATCTTAGCCTGCCAACGATAGCAACTTTTTTACCTAACATCTTTTTGGAATCTACAATCAGATTTTTTCTATTAGTTCTGGAAGGGTAAGGATCAATTCCTAAATTTTTTATATTATTTAATTTTTTTAGTCTCTCTTTTTGAATATCTTGCAAAGCCATAAAGCAAGTATATCTGAAGCTAGTTTTTTTTAAAAGTAGTGTAGTTAATTAATTTCTAGAATCTTATATTTGTAACTTAAATTAGGAGTAGATACTTCAACTAAATCACCTTTTTTAGATCCTAATAATGCAGCACCTACAGGAGACTCATTAGAGATTTTCTTCTTAACAGGATTGGCTTCAGTTTTACCTACTATTGTAAATTCATCAATTTTACCATCAGACTTAACCTTTACTCTTGAGCCAACTTCTACAATATTGGAACTATGCTCCTTAATAATCTTAGCGTTCCTTAAAACTTTTTCTAATTCAATAATCTTAGCATCTATAAAAGATTGCTCTTCTAAAGCAGCCTCATATTCTGCATTCTCTTCAATTCCTCCACCCTCTCTTGCCTGTTGAATTCTATCAGCAATTTCACTTAACTTCTCACTTTTTAAAAAGTCCAATTCTTTTTTTGCTTCTTGTAAGCCTTCGGGGGTAAAAAATGTTTCGTTGTTATCTACTTTTCTCTTATTGTTATTAGACATTTATTTAAGACAGTTTTTATTTTGATGAATAATAGAGAAAATTATTTAGCTTGTCAACTCTGCCCAATATGTTGGATAATTATTACAAAAATGTTAAAATTTCCCTTGTCTCTGCGCTATTGCGTTTTATGAATAAGGAAGGCGCGTTCGTCTAGTGGCCTAGGACATCGGGTTCTCATCCCGAAAATCAGGGGTTCAAATCCCCTACGCGCTACTAACTAAACAAATTGAGGGAGTAGGTATTGTTTTATTGCCCCTATAAATAATTCACTGTCTCTTTCATCCAATAAATGTCCTCTATTTGGAGCAGGATACCAGATAGCTCCTAATTGTGTTTCTATTCTTTCTGAATTATCTTTTTTAACCTGCTCATCCCCACCTACTTGCTTACCATCTTTGATTTCTCCTCTATCGTGGATAATTACAAATACTCCAATATTATTTTTAACAACTTCTTCTTTGGTTATAATTGGCCAATATTTATTATAGCTTGCAGCAAGCAAAGAATTTGGATCTTGACTTGGATCTTTAAATCTCATTGCTCCTAAGACTAACCCATCTACTTCAATCTTTTCTTTGATAACCGTGGCCAAAGCTACAAAAGCACCAAAGCTATGTCCTGCTAATATTCTTGGCCTTTTTGCCTGATTAAGTTTCTCAGCCAAGACTGCAATTGCAGTATCTGTATCCGGAGCAATGCCTGATTGACCCTCTACATTTGCTCTTCCAAAAGGTAATGAAGGAAAATAAGTCTCCATTTTAAAGTCTTGTTGAATTGCAGATTCCAAATTTCGGGCAAAAGCAGATCCGTAAGCACCATGAGCAAAAATAAAGCTACCTCTGTTTTCCTCTTGTGCAGAAACAGATGATGCCACCAAACCTATCAAAGCAACACCTCCTAGTCGTAAAAAATCTCTTCTGGTTTCTGTCATATGCAGATTATATTACTAAATTATACTTTTTTCAGTATCCTTGACTTAAAAAGTCTAAATGTTTCATTATTAATATATGATAACTGTACCAGATCAGTTAACCAATCAACCTCAAATTACCTCCAGAAAGATACTACTAGTTGAAGATGATTTTTTTATAGCCGATATATACAACCGGACTTTATCTAAAGCTGGATTCAGTGTTCAGCTATCAGCAGATGGTTTGGAAGGCCTGCAGTTTTTAAATACCCAATTTTATGATTGTTTACTTTTAGACTTAATGATTCCCGGTCTTAATGGCCTTGAGCTACTAAAACAATGGAAATTTCACAATCCTCAATCTTTAATGCCGGTTATTGTTTTAACAAATTTTGGTGTTGATTCATATATCAAGCAAGCATATGATTTAGGCGCTAAAAGATATTTTATTAAAACCTCAATTACAGCGGAACAAATAGTTAAAGAAATTAATCAATTACTTCAAGAGAGTAATTAAAAGTAATGCAACGATATTTGCTACTTTGATCATCGGGTTAATAGCAGGTCCGGCTGTATCTTTATAGGGATCTCCAACGGTATCGCCTGTTACAGCTGACTGGTGTGCAAATGAGCCTTTTCCGCCAAAATTACCAGACTCAATATACTTTTTGGCATTATCCCAAGCTGCACCACCGGTTGTCATTGATAAAGCGACAAATAACCCGGTAATAATCAACCCTACCAATAATCCCCCCAAAGCAATCGGGCCTAATGTTAAACCAACAATAACAGGTATCACTATCGGTATAAGTGTTGGTATTATCATCTCTCTTTGAGCTGATGCAGTCACAATAGAAACACAGGCAGCATAATCCGGCTTTACTGTACCCTCCATAATTCCTTTAATCTTTTTAAACTGGCGTCTTACTTCCACAACTACAGCCCCACCCGCTTTTCCTACAGCTTCCATAGCAAATGATGCAAATAAATAAGGCAGTGAGCCACCTATAATTAAACCAACTAATACTTTTGGATCTGAAAGATTAAAAACAACATTATCTCCTAGTTCTTGAGAATAAGATGCAAATAATACTAACGCTGCCAAGCCTGCAGAAGCAATTGCATATCCTTTAGTTACAGCTTTAGTAGTATTACCAACAGCATCAAGTGAATCGGTAATAGTTCTGACCTTAGCCGGCAATCCTGCCATTTCGGCAATTCCACCTGCATTATCGGTAATTGGGCCAAACGCATCGATTGCAACAACGATACCTGCCAAAGATAACATTGAAACCGCTGCTATAGCAATTCCATAAAGACCGGCCAGGTTATAAGC
>DAHXOS010000024.1 GCA_027364775.1 bacterium | reverse complement strand
AACGGTGAAGCCCTAATTTTATACCCCAAATCTATAGATTTGTGGGCCCCAGAAGTAATAAAATGTTTTTATGGGGTCCCCAAGCGAGCAATAGCGAGCTTAGGGGTAAGTAAATGGGTAATACCGTGGGAAGCAAGTTTTTCTTTAAGACAGCTGAAGATTACTATATTTTAGGTCTTTGGCTAGCAGATGGTTATTGGCGTTCAAGTTCAGTTGGTTTGACTTCAGTAAATCCCAAATTAATCAATAAATTTATTAATTTTCTTCAAAGGGTATCATCAGATCACACAATTAAGAAAAGAATTTATGAAGTTAAAGAGGGAAATAAACGTAAACAAACAGCGTTTCAGATCTATGTTAATAGTAGATCTCTAACGAGATTATTTATGTCTTATAAAACTGGAGTTTTAGATATTCCTTATTATCATTTGATGGCTTATTTGGCCGGAAGAATAGATGGTGATGGACATATAGATACCAAACATAGATCGGGCATTAGAATTGCTTACTCAAGCGAGGAAGATGCTAAAAGAGATCAAAAATTGTTTGGGAATACCAATGTGAGCTTATACCAATATAAAGCTGCAGGAACATTTGTTCTATATTTAAAGAAAAGTTATAGAGAGCAAATCTCGCAAGAGATTAAAAAGTACTCTCTTAAACTTGCCCCGTAGAGACTGATCTCCTTTAAGAGCGGAGAGAGAATTATCTTTAAAAAAGATGATTAAAACGGTTGGCATCCTAATAAATAGGATGAAGGTATAGTCCGTGCTCATAGTAATATGAGGTAAACATGGTCGTCAGCTCGTGGCGTGAGATCTGAAAAAAGATCTTTTCGCGCCCGCTAGTAGTAATACTAGATGGAAAATTCGGCTCATATCGGTGAAGCTACTTGATATTCGGATAATTTTCGGGTATCGTAGTAATACCGAGGGAAGTCGGGAAGATGATCTTTACAGCTCGCAAAAATTTAAAACTTGAAGTTTCCGATCGACAAATAGAAATAATTGTGGGTTGTTTATTAGGAGATGCCTATTTAACAAAATTAGGCAAAATTCAAATTGAACAATCTATTAAACAGGGGACTATATAAATTGGAAATATCAAGAACTAGCCTCAATAAGCTATTCCCAACCTAAAAAAGTTGTGCGTTTTGAAAAACGCAATAACCGAGTTACAAAATCTTTAAGATTTTGGACCAGGCAATATTTTAGAAGTTGGAGAAATAGTTTTTATGTTGATAAGCTTAAAATATTCCCAAAAGATTTAATAAATAGGATAACACCCTTAGCTATTGCTATTTGGTATATGGATGATGGATGTTATCAAAAGTTTGATTGTACTCTATCAACTGAGTCATTTGATTTAGAAAGTAGGACACAATTAATAAAGGTATTAAAATCGTTTGGAATTGAAGCAATCAATAGAGGAAAGGGAAAGCTAAGGATTAGAAGCTCTAGCACAGATAAGTTTTTCGAGTTAATAAGACCTTATATGCATAGTAGTATGCTATATAAACTTCCTTGACCCTGTAA
>DAHXOS010000001.1 GCA_027364775.1 bacterium | reverse complement strand
ACTATTACACTCCAAGCTGCATCTGTATGCCAACCCTTATATAAAGCTCCAACGTCAATACTTAAAATATCTCCCTCTTTTAACTTAATATCGCGTGGAATACCGTGTACCAACTCCTCGTTAATAGTCAAACATGTTGCCCACTTATAACCCTCAACTGTTGGAAAAGATAATTTAGCATCATTTCTTTTAATTTCCTCTGCTGCTGCCTTTTCAACCTCTAATAAACTCACTCCCACCTTTACAGCTTCAATTGCTTTTTTTAAGGCTTTAGCGGTAATTTGACCGCTTTTACGCATCAATTTTAACTGTTCTGCCGTTCTGACCATTTGTCCAGCTCCTTCTTTATGTTTGCGTGTACTTCTTCTATATCCTGCTTATTATCAATACTAATTAAAATTTCCTGCTGTTTATAATATTTCATAAGTTTTGACATCTCATCTTTTTGAATCTCAAAGCGGTGTTTAATAATCTCAGGTTTATCATCCATTCTGCCCCTGTTAATTAAACGGCTATAAGCTAACTTTTTAGGTACATTTAAATAAAAAACCAAATCAAACTTAGGGTCAAAATAACTTAGTTGTTCTAAAGTCCTAGGATACCCATCAACAATAAACTTCTCACTATTTAATTCTTCAAGCTTTTTTTCTACTACTTTGGCTACAATTTCCTCTGAAACTAGATCTCCATTTTCTACAGCTTTTTTTAAACTTTTACCAAACTCATTATTTTCCTCAGCCATTTTACGAAGCTCTGCACCTACTGATACCACCGGCAATTTTATGTCTTTTAATAACCTATTTGTTTGTGTAGTTTTTCCGCTTCCCGGAAGTCCTAAAAAAAGAATTCTCATTTAGGATCGCCTTAAGAATTTATCATAATTCCGCTCAAGAATCTGTGATTCAAATTGTTTTGCACTATCTAAAATAACCGAAACCACAATCAACAAGCTGGTTCCTCCCAAAACTAGAGTTGTAATCCCAGTAAGTTGGGAAATAATCGAAGGTAAAATAGCCAAAATTCCCAAAAATACACCACCGGCTAAAGTTACTCTAATTAAGATGTAGTTTAAAAAAGCTGCAGTTTGAGTTCCGGGCCTAATCCCCGGGATAAAACCTCCGTACTTTTTAATTTCATCAGCAATTTTTGTTGGATTAAAAACAACTGCAGTATAAAAATAGGTAAACCCAATCACCAATAAAAAGTAAGTTAAATTATAAGCTAAAGAATTAGCTCTAAAATTAACTGCTAACCACTCACCTATACTTCTAATCTGCACCTGATTTAACTGGGTAAAAAACTGAGCTGCAAAAGTCGGTATTAATACCAAAGACACTGCAAAAATTATCGGGATAACTCCTGCCTGATTAACCCTTAAAGGCAGATATGTTTGTTGAGTTCCAACCTGTCTATCTCCGGTATACCGTCTGGCATATTGAACAACGATTTGACGCCTGCCTTCATTAACAAAAACAATCGCAGCAGTAATTAAAATGGCCAAACCCGCAAAGATTACTAGATTTAATAACTGTTGTTGATTAACAATAGAAGCTGTCTGAAAAAGCACAACCGGAGCCCTAGCCACAATACCAGCAAAAATTAAAACCGAGATGCCGTTACCAATACCGTATTCTGTCAGTAATTCTCCTAACCACATTAAAAAGATTGTGCCTGCTGTCATCCCGATAATAATTGATAAGACATCCAAAGGAACTGCAACTTTAACTAATCCCTGTTTAGAAAGGAGTGTAAACATACCAAATGCCTGAACTACCGCTAAAGGTACACTTAAATATCTGGTATATTGATTGATCTGCTGTCTACCTTGTTCACCTTCTTTAGAAAGAGCTTCCATTTTAGGAAAAATCATAGTTAGTAGCTGTATAATAATTGAGGCATTAATATAAGGATTTAATCCTAATGCAATTATAGAAAAATTGGCTAATGTACCACCGGAGAAAACATCCAATAAACCTAAAAGTTCATTGCTGGCAAAAAGTTTTTTTAGCCCCTAAGAATCAAT
>DAHXOS010000011.1 GCA_027364775.1 bacterium | reverse complement strand
TATGCCAGAAACCGGGCTTTAAAGGAGTGCAAGACTAAACTACTTGCTTTTATAGATGATGATTGTGAAGCAGAGAGTAATTGGCTAGAGAATATCTTAAAAGCTTTTAATAAATATCCTCAGGCTGCTGCTATTCAGGGCAGAGCAATAAGTTTACCTAGAAATGGTTTTTTTGCCATTTTGGCAGAGCACTATTTTGATATGTGGATTGAGCAAAACCGCTTGGATAATCAGACAATTTCTATTATTGATACCAAAACAGTTATTTTTAATACACACCTTCTAAAAAAGTTCAAGATTAAATTTGATACAAATTTAATCAGGGGATCAGACATTGATATTGCTAAACAACTAATCTATAAAAATCAAAAGATTTACTATTATCCAGAGATTACGGTAAAACATTGGGAAAGGGATGGACTAATATCCTATTTAAAACAACGTTATAAAATCAGCCAGTCCCACCCTTACTTACAACTTAAATGGCCGGATCAGTTTAATACTCAAACAACCAACCAAAGAGAGATTTATGCAAGGACTGTGGAAAATATTAATATTAAACTAAACTTTAAACAAAAGGTTTTATTCAAGTTTGTCCTAAAAATTAGCGCTTATCTTAGGGAAAAAGCATACCGGGAAGTATACAAAGGCATTAATCTTAAAATAATGAGGCCCTCAGTTTCTAATTCTGACAAAATCACAGTAGCGGTTGCTACCCGGAACCGGTCGGTTTATCTAAAAGAGTGTTTGCTGTCACTTTGCCAACAAACGGTCAGGCCAAAAGAGGTATTGGTAATTGATAACGGTTCAACAGATTTTACTCCGGATGTAGTTAAAGAATTCAAAAATATTTTGCCATTTAGATATTTGTATGAAGGACAAGTTGGTATAACTTATGCTAAAAGTAAGGCTTTAAAGGAGTGCAAGACTAAACTACTTGCTTTTATTGATGATGATTGTGAAGCAGAGAGTAATTGGCTAGAGAATATCTTAAAAGCTTTTAATAAATATCCTCAGGCTGCAGCTATCCAGGGCAGAGCAGTAGGCTTACCCTATAGGGGAATAATTAGTGAAATTTGTGAGTGGGATTATCAAAATTGGTTTTGCAGTTATCTCTTGCCGGATAACAGTATTAATATAATTGACGGAAAAAATGTTTGTTTAAACACTAATTTTTTAAAGAAATACAACCTTAAATTTGATCATTATTTTTCTCTCTATAATTGCGCTGATGATTTGGATCTGGCTTTTCAAATACTTTCCTGTAATGGATCTATATACTATGAAGAAACCATATTAGTAAAGTCCTGGTGGAGAAACTCTTTAAAAGATTTTATTAAACACCGCTTAAGTAAAGGTGCAGGCCGGGCGATTTTAAATTATAAATGGAATTTGGATATTTATGACAGCTATAAAAAACAGGGGCTATTTAAAAAAAGTGATTTTCATCCTTCCAGTAGGTTAGTAAAAACTTTTTTTCCATTAATAAGCTTAATTCTAAAGGTGGGTTTTAATTTTGGTCTACATCTTGAAAGTATTAAAATACATTATTTTCATATAAAAAACCAACGGCTACTTGATTTACGGGCACTAAATTTAGCTGTAAATATTGTTGGTTTTTACAAAAAAAGCCGGAAACCTTTACTGGAAAAATTCTTCCGAAAAGTTTTTTGGCAGTTTGTTGCTTATTTATCATTATTAGAGATCAAAAATCCTAGATTTATTGGCTATCCCCAAAGAAAGAATCCCACACTAAATTTAGCAAAAGGTTTAGTAGTCATTTTGAAAACAAAAGATGAACTAAACCTTTACTTTTGTCTAAAATCCTTATTTACCCAAACGCTGCAGCCTGTCCAAATTTATTTACTTAGTAACAACAAAGTCAAAACCTTTAAGGTCATAAAACTTTTTAATAACCTGCAGTTTTTTGAAGAGGAGATGATTTTAGATAATAAACAAATAAAGATTATTTCATTTATTGATGATGATTGTGAGGCAGAAAGTAATTGGCTAGAAAATATCTTAAAAGCTTTTAATAAATATCCTCAGGCTGCTGCTATCCAGGGCAAGATAGCATACCCAAATAATTTTTCTTTTTACCAGAACTTTCTAAAAAACTTTGAAGATTACCTCCAATTTAAAAACAGCAAAGAACAAACTACAATGCTTTTAGGAAGACACAACTTCCATCTAAACCTTAAAAAACTAAGATATAAAATTTATAATCTCTCAGCGGATATAGTTGATAGATACACACTTTCAGCGTTACTTTCAAAATGGGGATTTGTTATTTACTTAGATCAAGACATAGTAGTTAAAGTTAAGGACCAGGGATCATTTTTTACATTTTTAAAGCTTTGGTTTGATGAAGGAAGGTTTTTCATAAGGGTCCAAGCTTATCTTTTATTACCCGCTATTTTTTATCCCCACCAACTAATAAAAGAAAAAAGCAGTAGCTTTTATGTAGTTAAAATTATTGAAAGGTATATAAAAAGTTATACTTCAATTTTAAATTCAGGAAAGCATTTATTAAAGGTAACAGTAGTTGCTTTCAGTGTAATGTTGTGGGGAGTAGTGTTCCTAAGACCACTAATCTTTTTTTCTTACTGGTTTTTTAGATTAGGTAGTTTTATTGAGCAGCTCAATTTTTTTCATAACTTTATAAGACTTAATAACCGCTTACCGGTCCACAACCTTAAAAAATCTAAGTATAACAGCTTATCAGTGCTAGTTATAACCAAAAACAGACGGTCTAAATTATTAAGAGTACTAGCGTCCTTAGCCCGCCAAACCAGAAAAGCTGACCAGATAGTTATCGTTGACTCATCAGATGAGCCAGTAGATAAATTTATAGAAACCTTTAAAACAAAACTTCCTATAGATTATTATTATGAAAAAAGGTTAGGTTTTGGGATTGCCAGGAGCACTGGTTTAAAACAAGCTAAATTTTCGATAGTGGCAACTATTGATGACGATGAAACAGCTCCAAGAAACTGGTGTGAGAATGTTTTAAAATCCCATCATGATTACCCTTCGGCAGTAGCTATTCAGGGTAGAGTAATCAGCAAGGGTAATACTCTCCAATCAAAAATTGAACAGATTAGGATGGATGACTGGTTTTTAAAGAATTTAGATAATCTATCAAGGATTAAAATTATTAGTACCAAAAATGTATCTTTC
>DAHXOS010000005.1 GCA_027364775.1 bacterium | reverse complement strand
TTTATGCCTTTTAATGGGTATTGACGCTTTAGCTTTTAAAATCTTGTTTATCCAGTTAACTAAATCTCCATCATCATATCCTTTATCAGCTAAAACATATTTAGTTTGCCTCAAGTATGGTCTTGCTTGTCTGAAGAGTTTAATGGCTAGAGTATTATCTGCTGCCAGTCCATTAGTGATACAACAAGAGACAGGAAATTTAGTTTCAGCATCAATTAAAAGATGCAGTTTAAAACCATAACCTTTTTTAAAATCATTCCAGCCTTCTGAGCCAACTTCACCTCTTTTAGAGAAAGTATGTACAAATGATGAATCCATGGCCACAAACTTAGCTTTAATTAGTCTCTGTTGATATGCTTTTTTAACTAAATCAGCTAAGACTTTTTCATAGATATGCTTTTTCAAAAACAAGTTATTGGCTCTAATTAAGGTTGGATGAGAAACTCCTGCCATAGAAGCTATGGTTCTAAAGTCCCAATTAGTTACCTTTTTAACCAGTAACCAGAAAAAGAGATACTCTTTGGAGTAACCTTTCCTTCCTCCTTCAAACTGTTCCTGAGAGGATTTCTTAGTTAACTCATTAACCAGTGGAAAAGAAAAACCTTCTAAAAACTGTACCTTTTTAGGCAGTTGTGGTGTAATTAACATAAAGGCAGTCTGACACCTTCTTTCTGAAGCTCTGCTCGATTAGTACTATTGAAACTACTTAATCAGCATGTCAGCTGCCTTTTTAATTGTCAAATCAACCTACAACAAGTTTTGTACCAGACTCCCATTACAAAGGTTTTTATATTTTTGTTCAACACTTTGGCAGCTTTGTTTAAATAGAGTTGGATCATAAAGATTTTTAAAGCGGTCAGTTGCTTCTTTGTAACAGTAATTTTTTTCATTTTCAGTTAAGGAAAGCGATTTACAAAAAGCATAAACTTTTTGATACTCCATCTGAGGGGTGCCATGCATGATTAACCCCCAGACTACACCTTTAAAACAAATATTAACAAATCCCTCAGGATAATTACGGCAGGCTAGTATATACTTATCGAGATTGCTCCCAAGGATATCTTTCTGCAACATTGCAGCAATTGAACCACGAATTGCTATTTCTTTTCTATAATTGTCAGTCACATCTGTAAGTAAGGAGGGAATTTTCGATGGATCCCAATTCAGGATTTTATCCAACTTTGGTGCAAATTCACCGTAACAGGCAGTTTTATACCTTTCGGCTTGGACCTTGCAAAAGGCAAAGGGATTTTTAGAGTCTAAGGCAACACCGTACTTGTTATCCTCAAAGAATTTAGCAACAACCGTAAATACTCCGGTAGCACAAACCTCCCATTTATTTTTGGTATTACCAAGCAGTTGTTCACAGACTGTTAGTCCGGGTTTAACCATTAATTCTGGTTTTCCCCAGGTATTCTTTGGAGGGGGATCTTCCGAGAATCCGTGTCCAATTCCATGGTAACAGTTATCCTGACCCTCACTCCCAAGTTGTCTGTCAACTTCTCCGCAAAAGCTAATAGCCAGTTTTGGGTCAGGATTACGTCTAAGCAGCGGTTCCATAAAGCCGTGGTAAAAGCCGTAGCCACAGTAAGAGGTAGCTTTGGTGATTTTGAACTTATTGCCGGTAATAAACTGCTTGTAGGCTTCGTTGCCAATCAGATGAGAGGTCCAGTGGCAGCCTAAGGGTTCATTATTCGCATAAACTTTGGCAAATAGAGCAAAAGCAGGATCTATCCCTTGAGACCTAGCAACCTTTTCGATCTGGTCATACCAGCATTGAATTTTCAATTCACCATCTAATTTATTACACTTAGCCGAAGCTAAAGTATATACATCACTTTTTTGGGAATAATTCCGGTAAAAATAAATACCGGCAACAGATAAAATTAATAGTAGTGCTACTAAAAGAGCAATAATTAATCTTACTTTATAGAGAGCTATTTTTTTAATATTAAAAATTTTCATTTTTTTGCAAAAAGCCACTGATTTTCGATGCACCTTTGTTTTTCTTTTTCAAGTAGGGAAGAGCATATTCTTGCAGCCAGAGGTTTGTATTTTGAATTAAGACTAAAGATCCAGTAAGCATTTGAAAGGCATATTAATTTAGACTCTGAATCTGGCATCTGTGAGCAGTATTTAATTGTATCTTCGGGTGTAAAATTAGTAGCCGCCGGTACAATTTTACCTACACCTATATAGCATGTATTTTTAAATAAGGAATTGTCAATATCACGGCACAATTGACCTATTTTTTGATAATCTTTGTTGTAAACCGTATTCCACCATTGTGGTATTTCATAATAGCAAACCTGCTTAAATTCATCCTTAACATCGGTGCAGGGGAAATATGGTTTTTTAGGATCAAGATCACGCGGTTTAGCAGGTGGATCTCTGTTAAAAACAATGGGGATGTTAAAGTCCATAAATACACCTGATGTGCAGCCAAACAAAGGATTCTTTTGGGTTGTTAGATGACAGGTTTCTAGTGCTTGAGCTAAGTTATTAGGACTGAAATACTCCATAATTCCGTGTCCTATACCATGTTGACATTCTGTATTTTAGTACCAAAGTTGTCAATACAAATTTTATCTAAGTTGGCAACTATAGCTGGACCTTGGGCAACGACTGCTTGATTAAAAAAACCATGGTAACAACCGTAGTTGAAATTTGAATCACAGACAACGATATTATTTATCCCACTTTTTTCATATAAAAGCTCACCGAAAATATGAGCATTATTATGTTGCTCCTCAGAATCAAGATTGGCGTTATTGGATAAAAAAAATTTATAAGCATTTTTAGCGCCTAATCTATTAATTTGTTTGGACCAATAATTTTTGAGTTCTCTAAGGGAGGTTTTTTCGTTAAATTTGGAGCAGTAGTAATCTGAATTTGCTTAATAGTAAAAAAACAACTCCAATTAAAAAAAGCACTAAAAACAGTAATAATATCGTCTTTGTTAGATAATTGTTATGGAATTTAAATCTAATTTTCTTACTTAACTTGAATTCTTGTTTGGCACTGATTTTGGTATCGCTCTGGTACTAATTTGCACACGGCATCCTTTTTATCAGAATCACGAATATAATAAGATACATTCCCAAAAAAGGTATCAAAGCAGGCTTTTTGTGCATCAGGGTCTTTAACAATGTTGCAGAAATTTATTGAGGCGGAGGGGTT
>DAHXOS010000108.1 GCA_027364775.1 bacterium | reverse complement strand
GGGTTATGCAACCCAAATCCCACCACATAATTTAGGTGAGGTTTCCGATGCCTTAATTTACATGATTGAGCATCCGTATGTTGCCGCTGAAAATAAACAAGGCCAAACAACTGAAGAAGCACCAAATCCTGATCATTTCCGCTCCGCAGCCACAGTTGAGGAATTAATGCATTTTATTAAAGGCCCTGATTTCCCTACTGGTGCTTCAATTTATGACCAAACTGAAATCCAACTAGCATATGCTACCGGTAAAGGCAGAATTGTTATACGGGCTAAGGCAGATATTGAAGAAACCAAAGGTGGCAGGTTTGACATTATTGTCACTGAGCTCCCTTACCAAGTTAATAAAGCTGTACTTATCGCCAAAATTGCCGATTTAGTCAAAGAAAAGAAACTAGAAGGAATTGCGGATTTACGGGATGAATCGGACAGAAAAGGCATGAGGATTGTGATTGAGTTAAAACGTGATGCCAAACCTCAGTCTGTTTTAAATAACCTTTTTAAACACACAGCTATGCAATCTGTTTTTAATGTAAATATGATTGCACTTTCTGATGGGATACCCCATTTAATGACCTTGAAACGGATTTTGGAAGAGTTTGTTTCCCATAGAATTGTAGTAATCAGGAGAAGAAGCGAGTTTGAATTAAAAGAAGCCAGAGCTAGGGAACATATCTTAGAAGGGTTAAAAATTGCTGTTGATAATATCGACGAAGTTATAGATACGATCAGAAAATCAAAAGATGCTGATGAAGCTAAATCTAAATTAATGTCCCGTTTTAAACTTTCCGAAATACAATCCATAGCTATTTTGGATATGCAACTTAGAAGACTTGCTGCCTTAGAACGCCAAAAGATAGAGGATGAATTAAAACTAGTTCGCGAATTAATTGCCTATTTGGAAGATTTACTTGCTCATCCCGAAAAGATCTTAAAGGTTGTTAAGGATGAATTAACTAAAATTAAAGATAGGTATGCTGACGATAGAAGAACTAGGGTCTATAAGCAAAAAGTAGGAGAGTTCTCTGAAGAAGATTTAGTGGCAGATGAAACGACCATTGTAACCATTACGAGGGGAGGCTATGTAAAGAGGCAGTCTCCAATGTCATTCCGCACCCAAGCTAGAGGAGGTAAGGGAGTTTCCGGTATTACCACCAAAGAAGAAGATGCTGTTTCCCATATCTTTTATACCAAGACTTTAGATAATTTATTGTTCTTTACAGATAAAGGTAGGGTTTTTCAGATTAAAGTTTGGGAGATCCCAGAAGCCTCTAGAACTGCCAAAGGGCAAGCAATTGTGAACTTAATTAACATTGAACAAGGAGAAAAGATTACTGCCATATTAGACTATAGAAAAGAGGATGCTACAAAGTTCCTATTTATGGGTACCAAAAAGGGCAATGTTAAAAAAACTCCTATTGAAGAGTATGCAAATATCAGGAAAAATGGTTTGATTTCAATTAATTTGGATGCCGGTGATACATTAGGCTGGGTTGCACCTACAACTGGTAAAGATGACATTATTTTAGTCTCTTACCACGGACAATCAATCCGCTTTGCTGAAACTCAAGTTAGACCTACCCACAGAGATACTTCAGGAGTTAGGGGAATTATGCTCTCTAAAGATGACGCAGTTGTGGCTATGAATTTAATCAGTGACCCTGATACAGATTTATTAGTGGTGATGGAAAATGGCTTAGGTAAAAAGACTAAAATATCTTCCTGGAAGGTTCAGGGCAGGGGAGGATCTGGTATCTTAGCAGCCCAGGTAACAGATAAAACCGGTAAGATTGTGACTGCTCAATTAGTGGATAAAGATGATGACACATTAGTTCTAACTTCTAATAAAGGTCAGTTAATAAAACTTCACTTAAAGGATGTTCCAACTTTGCAACGCCAAACCCAGGGTGTAATATTAATGAGGATGAGAGCAGGGGAGAGTGTAGCAGCAGCTACAGTCGTTTCCTCTAAAGATAAGGGAGTAGATGCAGGAGATCCAAGTCTGATAAAAAAATCTGATGCTGAACTAACAGATCCCTTAGAGGAAGTTGATGAAAAACATTGATAAAAGATTATCCACAATAGGTATTTTGTACTTCCTGATAGGATTAATTTTTGCTTTTGTTTATGCTTTATATTACAGGTGGCCTTTTTTTGGGTATTTCAGCCCTAACTTTTTTTCCGTTGTTTTTACCTGGCCCACACAGACAATAGGTTTTGTTAAAGATCTTCTTTACTACGGCTTCACCGGTAAACCTATTTAATTATGCCTAAGATTGGCGCTCATGTATCTTCTGCTATTTCATTAGAAAATTCTTTTAAAAAAGCTTTAGAAATTGGAGCAGAAGCCATTCAAATTTTTATCTCTCCACCTCAACAATGGGCTTATGTTGACCATGATCAAAATGAGATTGAAAGGTTTAAAAAAGCAGCTGATGATACAAATATTGGACCAAATTTTATTCATGGCAGTTATTTAATAAATTTAGGCTCCACCAATCCAGAACATTTACAAAAATCCATAGAGTGGTTAGTTTATGCGTTAAATTTAGCTGAAAAATTAGGTATAAAAGGAATTATTTTCCATACAGGCTCACATAAAGGTAGAGATTTCAAAGAAGTAGTACCTCAGGTAGCCAAAGCCTTAAAGAAAATATTAGAGTACACAAGTCACTTTGAGCAACCTAACAATAATAATAATTATTCTTTAAAAACCGAGTCTGAAGAGGCAATCAGGAATTTACCTTATTTAATATTGGAAACCTCTGCAGGCTCAGGCAGTACAATTGGGGATACCTTTGAAGAGTTAGGACAGATATTAAAAGAAGTAAGGAACATTTCAACTTCACTTAGTGCAGACAGACTGAAAATCTGCCTGGATACCCAACATGTATTTGCTGCAGGCTATGATATTAAATCAAAACAAAAATTAAATCAGGTACTGGAAGAATTTGATAAACAGGTTGGACTGGAGAATTTAATCACCATCCATGCAAATGATTCCATGACAGAGTTTAAGTCAAAGCGTGACAGGCATGCCAATATAGGGGAGGGTTTTATTGGCTTAGACGGTTTTAAAAACATAATAAATCATCCAAAACTAAAAGAGATGACCTTCATTTTGGAAGTTCCAGGAATTGAGAGATCAGGGCCTGATAAAGAGAATATCCAAAAACTCAAATCGCTTATTATTTGACAGCAACTCCAATTTATGAGCACAATAATCCGGAGGGGGTGATTAACTTGCAAATTCTTGTAACTTTAGTGCTCAACGCTGTTGCTCTTTTAGTAACTGCTAAACTGGTACCGGGATTTTCTGTAACTGATGCTCAAACAGCTTTACTTGCTGCTATTGTTTTAGGAGTGATTAATACCTTTATTAAGCCAGTATTAGCTTTTTTGACTGCTCCTTTAACTTATGTCACTTTTGGCTTATTTGCTTTTGTAGTAAATGCCATTGTTTTATGGTTAGCTGCTGCAGTAGTACCTGGTATTCGTATTGATAGTTGGGTATCTGCTATTTTAGCTGCCATTGTGTTATCTGTTATATCAACAGCACTATCAATGTTGCTAAAAGATTTTGGGAAGGTTGTTTCTAAAAAAAGGTAAGGGTTTATGAGTAATTATCAAATCCCCCGGCTTAATCGGGGGATTTTTATTGTTCTTCGCGGTTTTTAGAGTGAAAGGCCCGATGGACCTCTTTTAACTGGCGATTAGTTACATGAGTATAAATCTGGGTGGTAGAGATATTAGAATGACCTAACATCTCCTGAACAGACCTAATATCGGCACCATTAACTAATAAATCTGTAGCAAAATTGTGTCGCAGTGTGTGAGGAGTTGCTTTAATTGGTAATCCAGCTATTTTTACATACTTAGCCACTATTCTTTCAATTGAGCGAGAAGTAAGCCTCATATTTTCACCATGATCTATAGGATCCTCTTTACCTTGATAACGGATAAATAGCGGTTTATAAGGATCTTTTCTAATAACCAAATAACGATTTAACCACTCAACTGCTGCATCCGATAAAAAAACCACTCTTTCTTTTCCTCCCTTACCGACAACCCCAAACTCCCTTCTTTCTAAATTTATTTGGTCTCTATTTAATGAAGCCAGCTCCGAAACACGTAAGCCGGTTGAAAATAAAAGCTCTAAAATCGTTTTATCTCTTAGACCATCTTTTTCTGAAGTTTGTGGGGCTTTTAAAAGCCGTTCTAAAGAATTATCATCCAGGACTTTAAGAGGAGAAGGATCTTGTTCACCAAGCTCAACTTTTTCCGCTGATAGGGTGGCAATGTCCAATCTTGCAAGATATCTTAAAAATGCCCTTAAGGCAATCATAAAGTAATTTTGGGTGACTCTTTTTAATGGCTTACCGGTTTCTGGATCGTTATAGCGTGCCAAATAAAGCCTATATTTTCTGATTAGTTCCAAGTTAATAACTTTAGGCGAGATATCGCCAGCAAACTCTTGAAAGCGCCTTAAATAGTGGTCATAATTTCTAATTGTCCTTTGGGAAGCGTTTTTTTCTAGTTCCAAATACTCCAAAAAATCTGTAATTAAATATTGAATAGTTTTTGTTGCCATAACTTAGCTTATTTAGAGTAGAGCCAAACCAATAATTCCCAGGATAGTTAAAACAGAACCAATTCCAACTAAAACAAAAGTTGAATCAGTAAATCCAGGAGTCTTACCCCCAGGAGATAATTCTTTTAAAGGAATTGAGGCTGAAGGAGTGGCAATAATACCTCCTTTACCAAGTGTTGTACTATTAGTTGTACTATTAGTAGACAAAGATCCACCTGTGCCATTTGTTGTTGTGATATTAGTAGAACCACCTTGGGCTATAGCACACGTTGTACCATTGCCAACTGTTAAATTAGTATCTGTAACTGCATCTAAGATGTCAGTCACCGTTCCTCTTTGTACAACATTAGAGTCTGTAGTCTTGGCTTTATTGTTTGGATCAAAATCAAACTTGATTGAGCTTGCACCAACCGGAGCATTTTGACTAACAGTAAATATTACAGTAGCTAAGATACCTTTACCTTTATACGGGGAATCCACAGATGCTAAACCGGAAACAACGACTTTTCCATTTTGGGTATCTATTGTATTTCCGGGATAGTCGGGATAAATAGTCCCATTCGTAATTGCAGTGGCTGTATATCTGGTAGGGTCATATAATAATATTGCATCAGTTCCGTCAGTATCGGCATTTTCTGTATCTAATTCTATTTTTAAGGCAACATTACAACCTCGGCTAACTGTACCTGATGAAGGTGAAAGCGAAAGAGTAGCTGCCATTGCTACAGCCGGACTTAACAATCCGAAACTTAATGTTAAAAATATAGCCGGTATCTGTTTAAAGACAATCATCTATTTATTATTCTTTAAATCACTGTTATTTGTAGACTATTAGCTTTTTCTAATATATCCTTTGAATTAGAAGAAGCCTGAATAATATTTGATTCATCGGTTTTGCCAGGAGAGTAATCAACTATTAAAGCTGCCTGACCTTTGCCTTTAGCTTTAAATTTTAAGTTAGCAAATACTCCGGTAGATATAAAACTTTTACCGGGATCAGAAATACCAGAAATTCTAATAATTCCTGCTTTACTATCAACTGTTAATAAAGGGTATTCACTAAACACAGGGCCTTTAACTAAATCTTTATCAGCTATCTCCAATATCTTTGGGTTGTATTTTAAGACCAGGTCTACCCCCACTACTGGGTACTTCCCAGAAGAAAAACCAATTGTCACAGGAACGTTTTCACCAGCTTTATATTGTTTTTTCCTAGCTACTAAAGTAATCTTACCACCTCCTATACTAGTCAACTCTTTTGGTTTGGGAATGGGTTTAGTTAAAGTCTTTACTCCTATAAATATTTCATAAACAATTACTAAAGCTAAAACTCCAAATAATAATTTTGGAATTAAATTTCCTAAAAACTTGTTACTTTTATTAATAGAAGAAGTGTTATCAGCAGAAGAGCTTCTTAAATTTGAAGTTTCACTTTCTATTATAATTGGTTTTGTTATCTCTTGCATAATATTATTATTTCACATTTTAAAACGGTTCTGCACTGGATTTTTTATTAAAGTTACCTCTCATACAAGAGTAATCTACAGAATTAACTACATTATCATTATTTGAGTCACCTGTTAGACTATTTTGTAATACACCCTTAAGTGGTCCCCACTGGCGTCTTTCTTCTTGAACATCAAAATTGTTAATTATCCCATCAACTGATTGAACAGGAGCGATATCACCCCAATCTAATCCACAATTACTTAAAATTGTTGTCCCGGCTCCACCTTTTACATCACAGATATTAGTCAATGTAGACGGACATTTAATACCTATCTTATAATCCTTACCTTCCTGAAGTTTGGTATCCAGTCCAATTACGTTACTGTCTTTATCAATCTGAACGGTTTTTTTAACTTTGCTTTTAGCAGTCAAATCATAGACCGTGGCCTCACAATTTTTTAGTACCTGGATATTATTAACTCCACACATTAATTTACTACTTAAAGACACAAGTTGGATACCTATAGCACAGGTTTTGGCTTCTGTAGCTTGACTATCAGCTCTGGTCACAATTACAGAGTAGGGTGTACCTTGAGCTGTAGAGGTTTGAGGATTATCAAGTCGGGCGGTGATGGCTGTATCTTTCCAATCTTCAACTACTAAAGTTTGTGTACCGTTTTTAACTGTACCTTCCTGAATCCCAAAGTTAGACCCAGCAATTTTAAATATGATAGAGGAGTTAGAGGTAACCTGTTTGACACTATTAACTCTAGTGTTAATATCTAAATTACAGCTAAGTGAGCTAAAAGTTGGTGGCTCGACACTTAAATATAAGGATGCAGACTTAACATCAGTCTTACCGGCTGAATCCTTAAATTCCACAAAAATAAATTTTTCACCAGGATTCTTATCTAAAAACTCATAATCTATAACTGAAGGCTCTGAAGTATAGGTAAGCTCCTTAGCGCTAGCTAAACCGGCTCTCGTTTCTGCCACTTTAAAGGTTGCTGTTCTACTACCGGTAACAGTCAAATTAGCTGTATCCTGCGGTATACAGGTACTACCTTTGGCAGTAATAGTATAAGATCCTTCTTTATCTGTGGTAAATTCTGTTCCATTAGAAAGTTCCTTACTAAAACTATTAGGACCGGATATACTGACAGAGCCACCAGAAATTAATTCATTATTTTTAATATTTACTGCTCCTACTTTAACCTTTTCACCAACTTTAATTGAAGCACTATCCTTCCAGGTACTGCCTTGCAGAATCCTAGCATCACAATCAAAATTGTTAGTCAACTCCAACTTTAAACACCTATTACCGCCTGTAAATCCATAACACCAACCTTCCTGGTTATTAGCACCAGATGGACATTGCTTATTTTCAGAACAAGCTTTGCCACTGCAATCAGCAGTCCACTTATAACCTGTAGGAACACTTGCACCAACAGGATTATCTTGGCAAGTACCACCTGTGTTTGTTCCTGGCTGAGCTCCTACCGCTTCCAACTTTAAACACCTATTACCGCCTGTAAATCCATAACACCAACCTTCCTTACCGTCAACACCAGATGGACATTGCTTATTTTCAGAACAAGTTTTGCCATTGCAATCAGCAGTCCATTTATAACCGTCAGGTGCTTTAACTGGATTATCTTTGCAATTACCAGCATTATTATTAGACGGACTACTGATAGGAGTTTGGCTAGGACCTCCAGTACCTGGAGGACAACTAACTTGATTTCCTGAGGATACACCAGCTACATAACCACAATTAACATTAAAAGAACAGTTCTGGGAACCATCTGAACAATTACCTTCATAACATGTGTTACCTTGAGAATAAATACAAGATGCTGGTGTACTACTTTGGTTTGCTTGAGGTACTGAAACACCGCAAACTCCTGGTGTTTGAGCATCACAGTTATAAAGTGTAGGACTAGCATTCCCATTAGAATCAGTACACCATTTTACATCACATGCCTGATTATTATCATTACATGCTCTATATCCTACATCCTGACATTGACTACCTCCGCTACTACCGGAACCAGAACCTCCTGATTGGCCACCATCATTACCTACAGGAGCTGCTGGAGTAGAATCTTCACTACAAACTTTGTCTGTATAAGATACTTCATAGCAATTCTGCCCGTCACAGATATCAGGGGTATTTGGATCTCCATTGCACCCTGCATCTTCACCATTGCTTGGACCGCAAGACCTACAAGCAACATCGCATTGTGTTTTGGATTTTGTAACGTCTTGACAGCTTTGGGAAGAAGCCTTTGTTTTAGAAATAACTTTAGACTCTATCTCCTGAGCTAAATTTATATCCTGAGTTAGTTTAGCATCAGCTACAGGAGAACCTAAAGACGAAGTTACCTCAATTCTAACCTTAGCTTTGGTTATAGTTTGCTTACCATTTACAGTTGTAGTACCTAAAAACTTAATAAAATCTGTGTTAGCCCTAGATAGGTAAATTTGTTGTTGCCTAACCAAATTTAAACCTACAGGTAACCCCAATACCATAATAGCTACCACCAATAGGTTAACTAAGTTCTTTTTTGATGAAAAAAATTGTTTTACTTCGCGCACTAATATCATCATCTGTTAAATTATTAATCTTTGTCAAGCTTTTCACAGCTTTTTAAGCGTAGGGGAGAGTACAGATAAGCTACATTGTATTAAAAGTATAAAAATTGCCAAGACCAGTAGTAAATTTAATATTGTACGACATTAAAATATAATCAAGTTACTTTATTTTTTGAGCACAGAATAAATTTTATTCCTTATATAATTAACATACAAAATAATAAAAATTTAAAAATGGTATGTTTATAATCAAATGCTTAAAAAATTAACTGATTTAAAAAAATTTATTTAATTAGTACTGGCAGTACTCTAAAAGTAACAACTTTTAGAAGATTTTGAACTTGGCTAGGCACGAGGCTTAAAAAGGGGCCTAAAACGGCTTTTGGCAGGGTAGAAGCACCATTTGGGCTTCTATAGTTTAGGCATTTATAACAATCCAAACATAAAATACATAATTTTATTAATTGCAAAAAATAATAAAAAAAATTTACATAAAATTAACAAAATAAAGCTAAATAAATTATGTTAAAAAATGCTTATTTTATACATACCAGATGTACTAAATAAGTCTTATTATTGTACTTTAAATTGTTTACTTGACGTCGTATAAGCTACATTGTGCGACGTAATATGTTTAAGCAGTTAACAGTTAAGAGTAGTAAAAGAAGAGAGGTATAAATAAAAGAGGATGAATAAAGAAAGTTCTTCTTTTCTATAAGCATCTATTTAATAAAGGCTACTACCTTTCTTAGCAAAGATATATAAATTTTTCACGCATGGAAAGGATGTCTTATAGTATTTCCCGAGTAAACAATTATAACGAACCTTAAAAGAGGGATCTAGTACTCCTTACTTTATCTTCCCTCTATTTTACTAACTTCTTTGCATTATCCCAAATTTATTTGGATTGTCTATTTTAAACTTAAACTTATCCACCGTAGCTAGATTAACTATATCAAACTATATCACTATATTTTTCACAGTTTCTACTTATTTTTTTTCACACTACTCCTCTATTTCTGGATGAAAAGTTTTTTAAATCATAAAACTGATCAGTGAAACAGCACTAAATATTGTTCCTGCAATCACTAAATACCAGATAGCACTCTCCCGAGTTAGCCTCTCTCTCATATAATCTAAAATTAAGCCCATCTGTGCATAAATTATCAAAACCAGCAATAGTGCCTTAAAAACAGGGGCACTATTCCAAAAAGATAAAGCCAAGGCACTTTCCCCTGCCACAACCGACATAATTATGCTGTATATCACTGTTTGATTATCTAAATCTTCAATTCTGACTGTCCAAAGCAGTTGGATAAAAATCGGTAATGTTGCAAGTAGCACCACTACCCCATTCCAATAAAAAGCCATATTCATTGATAAAATAACTGAAAACATTAGGAATAAGGTTAGGATTGTATAGACAAAACTAACCGAGATTGCAGCTCTATATAGTGGAATGGCTCTATTTGAAGCTACGTTAAATACATTTTGAGTTAAAAGCAAGGTATAAAAAGACAGTCCAAAAAAAACTGCCATAGGTAGCCTGGTTAACCATCTAATGTTTTCTAAAGTAAAAAGATAATAAAAGCTAGTTAAAGATACACAATAAATAGTTGGTAAAATTAGCAGTACTGCAGCCTTTAATTTAGTCATTCCTTCCCAAAGCGACCATAAAGTAAACAGGTAACTTAAAATGCCTAAGGCGATAATATAGTAATATCTCCTGAAAACTACATTTACTGTCTGGGAAACAATCATAAAACCAAAAGTAATAATAATGGAGGCCAAAACTATCTTCTGTCGCTTTGTTAAACCAAAATTTAAGTCTTTTACTAAAAACCTGGAAGCTATCTCTGTTTTAATTTGGTTCATAACTATTTAGCTGCCAATTTAAGTACATGACAGATGGCAATTGCCACAGCATCTATTGCATCATCTATATGACCACCTTTAAGTTTAGCAAATTCAGCACGTTTTTTGCCACCTTTACCCAACCATTTTCTAACTGCTTCTTGAACCTGTTTTTTATCTGATCTACCACTTCCTGCCACCATTAATTTTACTTGTAAACCTGTATAATCCTGAATAGGCACTTCATGTCTGGCTGCAGCCAGCAAAATTACTCCCCTAGCCTGTCCAACAGTTATGGCAGTTCTGGTATTAACACCAAAAAATAACATCTCTGCTACCATCTGGTCAGGCTTATATTCCTCTATAATTTTATTTAAATGGTCATAGATTAAGGCTAATCTATTTGGCATTGGCAACTCCTTAGGAGTTGAGATATTGCCGTAAGTAATTAACTCTATGCCATATTCAAATTCTCTACCTAAAATGTCATCGGGAATTTTTATTACTCCATAACCGGTTGTAGCAGTTCCGGGATCTATACCTAAAATAATCATGCTTTCTTATTCTACACTACCTACCGTGCTTTAACGATACCACTGCTTGAGAGTCTTAATAAAATTATTTATATAGATTCTTATGTGCTTTTCTCGATTGAATTTTTTTTGCCTCAGCTTCTAGGCTCCGAATAAGTTTATCTATATTCTCTAACCCACTATTATAAGCCTCAGCTAATAGTCTAAATCCTTTTGGTAGTAAGTTTATGGAGTGGAATCCAACTCCAACTCCTAAATCTGGTTTTACTTTTATGGCCTCCGGACTGGAAACTTTTGCTCTAATGTGCGCTAAGTGATAGGTTAAACGTCGGTGATCATAATCCGGGGATTTTGGATAAACACTTCTATAAAGAAAATCGTAAGGAACTACATAACCTGAATGTTTTCTCAAAACATCAATTATTTTTTGTTCCACTCCGGTTAGTTGCACTCCTTTTTTGAACTTTAATCCAGTTCCCTTTTCCCTTCTTTGCAATAATATGCTAGATTTTTCAGCAACATAATCTTGCAATTCCTTACTCAAAGGGTAACTAAACTCAGTTGGTATTTCCACCTTATATTCTTGTTTTTTTCCTTTTACAGTTAGTCTTACTAAATTTGGATCGGGAAAATGTTTAGTTTGAACCTCTAAAGGTGTTTCCTCTAAATAACAACCATTAAGATGTCTAACTTGACCTCTTAATCGTTTAATACTCCTTTTATCGGCCACTCCTAAAACCTCCTCCGCATGGTCTGCTAAAGTTTTAAAATGTCCAGAATTTCGTCTTAAATTGTAAATAAATGGAATATAAACGGAGGGTAGTTTAAAGTCAGTTAAACCAAGTGACCATCCAATTCCTGGTATATGAGTAATCAATTTGGCCAATGTTGGATCCTGTAATAGCCAATTGCATAAAACGGTGACATTATGCATAGTCTTTTCATCTGCTTGTCTATACAAGTTATGTGCAATATCAGCTCGGGTGGCAACATAATTTGCTTTTAGGATGATATCTTTCAGAATAACCGCAGAGGAAGGTTGAGAAGGCATAGGCAATTCTCTGGTAAGCACAGCAGGAGTATACCATTTAGGTCTATGCGCTAAATTAACTGTAACTAACCAATCTACAAAGCTTCGGTCTCTAACACAAGCGTAAGGTGATAATCGATACTGCTCTACCGGCATAATTAAATTAAATCTTCTGGGATTTCAAAGTTTGCAAAAACCTTCTGGACATCATCATGCTCTTCTAATTTATCTGCTAACTCCACTACTCTTTTGGCTACTTCGGGATCTGTAACTTCTGTGAGTACGATAGGTTTATAAATAATTTCTTGACTTTCTACTTTATAATCTGCTTGAGTAAGTTCTGTACCCATAGTATTTAGTTCTAGGATTTCCCTATAAACAAGATAGGACTTTATATCCCCTTCTTCTAAAACCTCTATATCTTCTGCTCCTAAATCTATTAGCTCTAACTCCTCATCCTCTGTAGATCCTCCCTTAGACTCTATTTTTAACTCCCCTTTTCTATCAAACATAAATGAGGCTGAACCAGATGAACCCAAAACACCACCTGCCCGATCAAATATATTTTTAATTTCGGCTACAGAGCGGTTTTTATTATCTGTTACCACTTCAATTAAAAATGCTACCCTACCAGGTCCAAAACCCTCATATAAAACCTCTTCAATGCTTTGACCCGGCAATTTACCTAATCCCCGGTCTATAGCCCTCTGGATATTATCTTTGGGCATATTTACAGCCCTGGCTGCATCTACTGCCATCCTTAAACGGGGTGAATCATCAGGGTTGGAGACTCCAGATGACCTGGCAGCAAGAGCTATAGCATTTGCAAGCTTTGTAAAAGTTGCCCCTCTTTTTTGGTCTGCAACTCCTTTAGCTCTTTTAATCTGTGACCACTTACTATGACCTGACATAACGTCAAAATTATACTCCCAATTCTGCTTCTTGCCAAACTAACAGTTTTTAAGATATAAAATCCAAATAAGAGCAAAAAGGCTGGTGATGTTTACCAAGCGACGGGTGTTAATTATGATTTAATGGACCATTTAAATTGTTTATTTTTATTTGCCTGGAATATAATAATTATCTTATAGTTTGTCCCTCAAAGTTAAGCTAAATTTTACCATACATCTCTAAAGCTTTTTGAAGATCATATTTCTTCCAATCATAATCTGGTCCATCTTCACCGTGACAATACCCACAAAAACCTTCCGGGTTTATCCCAAATCCTTCCATTACCTTTTTATAACCATTAATAGATAAAAAAGCTACAGACTCAACCCCTAATTCTTCTGCAATTTGTCTATCACTTTTAATAGTAAAAGTTCCATCAGCTCTTTTTTCTACTGCTCCCAATTCCTCTCTTTTATTAATATTAACTCCTAAGTAACATGGTCTAACAAATTTTGGAGCTAAACTCCTTAGATGAATCTTTTTAACTCCATATCTTTCTCTTAAAGCATGAACTGCATACTTCCAAGTTATAAATCTAACTCCGCTATCATCTGTAACATAAATCGAAGGATCTTTCATAGATCTGGAAAAAGAAAACTTTTTATCCAGAATCTGACCTCTAAGTAAGGGTGAAGATCCAATAAAACTTCTAACTCCCGCTCCCCCATACCTCTCCTTATAAGCTCTATCACGGTATGGTATCCCTAACCTTTCTGCAAAAGGTACAGCTCCAGACCTACCAGTATCTGGTAGACAGGTAACTAGATCTGCTCTAATTAGCCTTCCAGAAGCAATTTCTTCTTCAGCCAACTGGGTTCCAAAAGCTTCTCTCATTAAATCTACGGGTACTCCATTTAAAACTGATGACGGCCAGGCAAAATAATATCTTTCAAAATTACATTCTTTTGCTAACTTAGAATCATCATAAACTATGTTTTCTGGGGTTCTCCCAGATCTAAAAACCCAGATCTCTCCTTTTTTAATCTCTGTTTGGTCAACTGCCCCAATTTTATCTAAGACAGAAGTTTCAGAAGCTATAGCAAAATGGTCATTTATCCTACCAAAAGATAAAGGTCTAATCCCATAAGGATCTCTTAGCGCAATCATTTCATCTTGATCAGTTGCCAGAACTGCACTTACAGCCCCCTTAACATCCTCCATTCCCCTAGCAATCCTTTCTATCCAGTTTTTACCGGGAGCTTTTAAAAACCAGTTAAAGAGTACTTCACTATCAGAAACTGGATAACTTGTATTATCAGTTTCTAGTCTAACTCCCCTAGAACGTAAACAATCTGCTAACTCTAAATAATTAACAACCTGTCCATTATGCCCACCCATTAAAGTCCTTTTATTATCTCCAACTAGTATTGGCTGAGCATATAATAAATCATTACTGGGACCTAAAGTTCTATATCTAGTGTGTGCTAAGGCTATCTCTCCATTTAAACCATGTCTTGCTAAAACTTTCTCGGAGTTAAAAATCTGGTTAAAACTTTCACCCTCCCTATAATATCTAAAAATTCCACCATGAATTTTTGTTCCTACTCCCCCACCTTCTTGGCCTCTATGCTCAAGGGATTTACCCATAACAGTAACTAAAGGAGCAGCATCAGAACCATAGGGTGCAATAACACCAGCAATCCCACATTTTTCAGTTAATAACTCTGCTCGAAGAGATGTCATAAATTTTAGAAGCTTAAATTTTATACCCTGTTTTTTGTTATCTGGGCAACCCCCCAAAAAATGTTAAACTCTAAAAATGACAAAGTTTAAAGCCTTAATATCAGATGTGGATGGCACTTTAATCCCTTCAAGAAGAGATGGAATGCCCTCTCTAAAAGTTATAGAAGCAGTCTCAAAAGCTCAAAAATTAGTCCATGTTGGTGTTGCTACCTCCAGACCCTATTTTATGATGAAAGATATTGCTAAAAGTCTAAACTTAAAAGGTCCATCAGTAGTTGGTGGCGGTGCAGAGGTTGTAAATATAGAAACTGGTGAAATATTGTGGGATAAACCAATGGATCCTGATACTTTTGAGGAGATCTGTAAAATTTTATATGAGTTAAATTTAGAACTTTATCTTAAAGATGGTGACCAACAATCAGAAATCCTTTATAAAAAAGGCTATAAAGCCAAAAAACCATATAATGCATATTGCCCTGCTATTGAGCCTTCTTTAATTGATAATTTAATAGAGCAACTTAAAAATTATCCAACAATTACAGCTTTAAAGGTTCCTTCTTGGAATATTGGGAAATTTGATTTGATTATTAATCATGCTCTAGCCACCAAACAACATGGAATTTTTGAGGTAGCTAAATTATTAAATATAGATACTAAAGAAATTATTGGGATTGGTGATGGTCATAATGATTTTCCCCTACTGATGGCTTGTGGGTTAAAAATAGCTATGGGAAATGCTGTAGATGACCTAAAGACAATTGCAGATTATATTGCTCCATCTGTTGATGAAGATGGATTGGTAGATGTAATTTACAAATTTGTCTTGTCAAGCAATTGACAAAGAGTTTACTCTTCCTTATACTAGCTTCCTAATGGTTGACGATTCATTCTCTCCCTCCCAACTTAGTTCACTGGCGATTCAAGCTGCCTTAGATTCTAAATGGGATGATGCCTTAGAACTAAATCAAAAGTTAACGGAGCTTGAACCTGAAAATGTTGATTGCTTAAACAGGCTGGCCAGAACTCACTTTGAATTGGGCAACTACTCTCAGGCAAAAAAACTATATGAGAAGGTGCTAGAATTAGACCCTTATAATGCTATCGCTCAAAAGAATTTAAAAAAGGCTATGGCCTTTAAAAAGGATGGCAAAACTACAAATAGTAACGGTTTAAATCATGTTCCAATCTCCCCTTCCGTCTTTTTGGAAGAACCCGGTTTAACTAAGATTGTTACCTTAATTAAGGTTGCAGAACCCCAAAGATTATTAAGTTTAAGTTCCGGTCAAATGGTTAATATTGTACCTAAAAACCGTGGTATCACTGTTACTGATTCAAATAATGCATATTTAGGAGTTTTTCCGGACGACACCGCCCACCATATATTAAGATTAATCACCGGTGGTAATAAATACCAGGCGTTTATCAGATCGATTAAGCCAAACAGCATGACACTTATAGTCCGTGAAGTTTTTAGGTCCAAAAGATTTAAAAATCAGGCTTCCTTTATTGATGAGTCGCGAATAGTAGCGTATTCTTCAGATCATATTCCGATGTTAAATGATGATGTTCCGGAAGAAACTGAAGATGAAGCAGGTGGAGTTAAAGAAGAGAATTTGGATTTTAAAATTTAAAGCTGATTTAAAATTTTATCCAATTGCCAAAGATCTAAATTCAAAGCAGTTTTTGGATTTAATTGTCTATTTTTATACTCCTTAAAATAACTTAGTGAAGTCTTTTGTTTTTTATTCTTTACCAAAACAGTAAGTTGATTTATTTTTTGATCTATTTTTTTCACTAAATTTATCTTCTTATTAACATCTTTTTCTACAACCATCGCCCGAAAATTGACCCTAAAATTAAAGCGCTTATTTTTTAGCGGTAAAGCAGTTAGTTGGAGATAGAATTGTTGTTCTTCTTCTAATTCTAAATTATTAAACAGTTTGAGAAAACTATTTGGATCATTTTTATGATTTTCATAAGTTAATCCCCAACTATAGGTATGGGAAACTTTAACTTGAGTAAAGTTATTCTCTTCAGACAGATAATCTTCTAATTCAAGCAAATTAAGAGCTATAAGCTTATCTTTAATAAACTCCGGGAGATATAAAATTAAAGCCGGAGAGTTATATTTTTGGACTTTTTCAATTGAAAAAATTAATTCTTTTGGAGCTAGTACGGAATAGATAATAGATAAGCTTTCCTGATTAAATAATTGCAAATTTCGCACTAAAAAAGGTGCATATTTTATACTCTTTTCCGGTAAATGCTTATAGTTACTCATTGAAAGTCTGGTAAGCAGATAAGAAAGCAAAATAATAATTAAGGCTGCAAATAAAACTGGCAACATCAGCGTTTATACCAGGTAAGGTAATAATCCTCACCTAAGACTATATTAATTTGAGCTCTGGAATTTGCTACTTTTGGATCATTGGTTTGGCAATTTATTTTTAAGCAATTTGGAGCAAAAACTTCGGTTATTCTTCTATAACTAATACTTTTTTGTTTGTTCAAATTAGCGGTAGTAATATAGGTTGTAGGTGATAAATTATCTACCGAAGAGATGGTAACCACATTCCCACCTAAGTTTGCTATCACCCTAGCTACATCCTGAGCCATTCCGGAACGGGTAGTTGCATTATAGATAGCCACAGAAACCCCTTCATCTATAACTGAGCTATCGGACATATAGTTTCTGATAAAGGTATCTAATTTAACGTTATCTATCCCTAAAACACGGGATGAGTCTGGTAGTAATTTACTTTCTGTAACAGATGATTTTTCAAAGTCTAAAGAAGTTAGCTTATCTCCCCTAACCTGAGACACAGCACCTAATAACCTAAATCCCTCTATTGGAGTTAAGTCAGTTTGGGAGGAGTAGATAAACAAAGCCATTGCTAGACTATTTTTTCTCCATTCGTTTATTAATTCCTCAGAATTCTTTTTATTTTTACTTTGATCAATAATAATACCGTCAATTGGTAAACCTAATAATTTTGACAGTGAAAGTTTTAGTAACAATGCACCAATTGGTTTAGGTTCTTCTTGGCCTAATTTGTAAATACTACCTACCTTCCATAAACCATAACCCTTAGGTAGATCTAAATAAGTTTGGTCTGCAATATGCAAAATAACTGCCTTTTTTTCTTGGGGGTGATAATTTAAAATAGAAATATCAGTAACATTATAACCTATACTAGCAATAGCAATATTAAAAGAAGTCTTACCATCCCATGAATATTCCCTGTCTGTTTTTAAATTAGCAGAAATTGGTTTGTTTAGACCTATTAAAAAAGAGGCAAACTTGGCTAATAAAATTAGCAGAATTAATAAACCTAAAGCCAAAAATGCCAGTTTTAGTTGTTTTGTAGATTTGACGTTGGTAACTTTTTTCTTACTTCCCAAAACATAAACCCTTCTCCGTCACACACTGCTCAGTGTTAAATACTAATATTCCTGTTTACCCTTAGGCATTACCTTGGGTGGAGTAAAAACAGGCGCTGTGGTAAAAGATTGTCCTCCACCTTGTCCTTGTTTTTTCTTCTTTTTTTCACCTTTAAAAAAACCTTGTCCAGAAGCCATAGCTTCACCTCCTTAATAAAGTAAATAATAAACAACAGCCAGTACCAAAAGTCCTAATCCAGAATATTTAGTTAATTCAGGACTAAATTGGATTAAGCCAAAACCTGCTAAGGTTAAAAGTCCGCCTAAACCTAACAATACTAAAACCAAGAATAATCTCTTTAGATTTTTAACAGGATTGGTTCTTTTTTTATCTGAAGATTCAACCTCACTCATACAATATTTAGTACTTACTTAATGATATGATTTGAGGCTAATAAAAGTCAATTAGGAACTAAACTGCTTTAACTAATATTTATATCAGACTCCAGGAGTGAGATTATTTGGGTTATTATAAACCTCTAAAATGCACTTCCGGCCAATTATTTTTAAGCTGTGAAACTAAAAAATCACCAGAAACCTGTTCAGGCAAAATAACATAATCTGCACCTAAATTCTTGAGTTTTTCTGCATGCTCACGGTCTTGAGCTCTGGCGACCACCTTTGCCTTAATCTTTCTTCTTTTAATTTCTTCTAAAAGCAACTCATTATCCCCCTCATCCTGAGCTGTAGAGATAATAAGCTTAGCCTTATCTAGTTGGAGGTGGTCTAATATCTCCGGATCCCCTACATC
>DAHXOS010000096.1 GCA_027364775.1 bacterium | reverse complement strand
ATCTAATCCTGATCTTCAAAGGAGGGAAATTTTTTATCAATTCTTTTGGAGGGCTTAGATATCTGGTGAGCATAAGCAAAAGGCATCCTGTAATCTGGATCTGCAAGCTCAATCCTGTTTTTGAGTGGCTTGGACCAGCTTTTAATTAATTCTTCCAAATTAGCTTTATATACTAACTCATAAAACAGTCTCTGGGATCTTAAAACTGCCTTATCATAGCTATTAACTAAATTTAAAGCATCATCCCAAACCCACTCAAAACTTGTTGTCAATTTTTGCTCAATACTTTTTTCAAAATCTTTGGGTTTAATTAATTTATTACCTGCAATAAAAGTTAGTTTATTTTTATAAAGTACTGCATAGGCTTTTTCATCTCCAACTTTGGCAATTCTAAAGGTTACCTCAATCTGGTCTCTTTTTTCTGGAGCAATTGATCTTTCAGCAGAAATTTTTTGTTTGTGCAATTTAGGTACTGACTTATTAAAACCAAATTTGGCAGCCCTATAAAAAATTGCCCGGTTTAAACCAAAACTTTTTGCACTCCAGCTAGATAAACCCAAAGATTTAGCTCTAGCAGCTTGAATAATTGCCATAACATAAAATTTATCAATCATTAGTTTAAGTAATTTTAATTTATATCTGTAACGGATTTTTTAAGTCCCGGTAACAAAGCCGTAAGATCAAACTAATTAAACGCAGTTGTTTTAACTTTTTTTATTAAATTTTAACTGCTTCCACCTTTACGGCCAATTTCTGAAAAGAAAGCCCGGTCATGAGAACTTCCACCTTTAGAGGCTACTCTTTGGCGGGTTTCTTTATCTGCAGAAGCTAAACCTCTTTTACTTTTGCCTTTTGGCATAAATTACTTTCACCCCCTTAAAAATTAAGGATGGGGAAACAGACTTGCCTTTTAACCTTGTCCCCATCCTTTTGAGAAGAATAGATATTACTACTCCCTACCTCCTTTTTTGCCAGCTTCAGAGTGTCCTTCTGAGTCGCCGAACCATCCACGTCCTTCAGAAGATTCATTATCTGAGGAATTTCTTCCCCCGCCATGAGATGCTTGACCACCTTTTACTGAAATATCATGGTGGGTTTTTTCATCCATAGTTTCAAAGCCTCTTTCTTCATGAGGTGCACTACCCCCCTCTGAAGCCACTCTTTGCCTTGTTTCTTCATCAGCAGAAGCTAGACCTCTTTTTGAATTATTATCTGCCATATTATTTTCACCCCCCCTCAATTTTGATTATAAAAGCTATCATAACAACTTCTATTAAACTTGAGATCACAGCTTAGTAACAGGGCAGTAAGTAAGCAGCAATTTAAATTTTACTTCCAGATTAAGCAAAAGTTTTAAATAAATATGAGGGAACTTTAATACTTAAGCTATCCCAAAAATATTGAATAGATAGTAGCCATACCTGCAACTGACATTACTATAGTAATTAACCAACCCAATAGTGTGGTCAAGCTATTATTGACTTTATCACCCATTATTTTTTTATTGCTGCTCATTAGAACAATTAATATTAAAACTACCGGCGCAATTAAACCGTTAGCAACAGCAGAATAAATTAAAGCTTTAAATGCATCCAATCCGGAAAAATTGATTCCTAGTCCGATTAAAGTTGAAACTATAATTACTCCATAAAAAGCATTAGCATCTTTTAGTTTTAAATAGAGTCCTTGTTTCCATCTAAAACTTTCTGCCAATGCATAGGCTGCTGATCCAGCTAAAACAGGTACTGCTAACATCCCGGTTCCAATTATTCCTAATGCAAAAAGTAAATATGCCCTATCACCAGCAAAGGGTCTTAAAGCTTCTGCAGCTTGAGCAGCTGAGGTAATGTTTGTAATGCCATTTTTGTATAAAACTGCTCCAGAAGCTGCAATGATAAAAAACATTACTACATTAGATAAAAACATTCCTGACCAGACATCCACTCTCATATCTTTAACTTCTTTGTCAGTTGTTTCTTCCTGTCTTAATTTAAGTGAAGTTTTACCCTCTAAGATTTGGCCTTCTACTTCTTGGGATGTTTGCCAGAAAAATAGATAAGGGGAAATTGTAGTACCTAAAATTGCTGAAATTAATAAAAGTTGATCTTTTGATAAATTAAATGAAGGTAAAAATCCACCTTTTAAAACAGCCATCCAGTCCAAATTTGGAATAGATACTGTTGTAAATATATAAGAAATTAAAATTAGAGCCAACCACTTTAAGTATTTTGCATATTTTTCATAGGTAGTAAAAATTTGTAAACCTAAGGAGGCAATTGTAAAAATAATTAAAAGTTCAACATAATTAAAGGTAGGAAACAAAAGCTGAGTTGCTTTTGACATAGCACCTAAATCCACTCCAATATTGAAGGTATTTGCAACAAAAAGTAAGGCTGTACAAAGATATAAAACCCATTTTGGAAAAAACATCCGTATATTTCCGGCTAATCCCCTCCCAGTCACAAGACCAAGCCTGGCACACATCTCCTGAACAATTGCCATTAAGGGAAAAGTAAAAGCTGAAAGCCACAATAATTGGAATCCATAGGCAGCTCCGGTTTGGGAATAGGTAGCTATACCCGAAGGATCATCATCAGCTGCACCGGTAGTTAAAACTGGTCCCAAAGTCTTCCAATATTCCTTAGCTTTTGTTACACGAACACGGTTAGAAACATTTTCAATAATATTGGTTGAAAAATTAACTGTTTTATCCAATATATCAGCCGGGGCACCAATTATTTTTTCCAGTGGATCTTGTGGCATTATTTCAAGCGTAGAATATATTTAAGTTTACAGTCAATAGTCTTTATATTTATTATAGCTTTATTGTTAAAAAAATTTTAATTTTTACTTCCTAATTAGGAGATACTGAAGTATTAACTTAAATCTATGCCTTTTTGCATCTTTAACCAGTTAATAAATTTTTCAGGTACATCCATGGTGGATAACCTGCTTTGATAAACTAACCTAAAATCATTAAAAAACCCGCTTAGTTTAATTTGCTGCAAAGTAACAAATGGCTGTTTAAACTTTCTGATAAATTTAAAATTAACTAACCAAGACCTTGGATATTGTAGATCTGGTCCTTGGTTACCTGTTACTTCTGCAAGACCAACAATCGAATTTTCTCCTTGAGAGTGATAAATTAATACCTTATCCCCTTTTTGCATTTGTTTTAGAAAATTTACAGCCTGAGGATTTCTCACACCATCCCACTTATCAACTTTTAATTTTGCCAAATCGTCAATCGAGTAAGTTTCAGGATCAGTTTTTACTAAAAAATATTTCACTTAACCGATACTAATCAGTTCAACTTCAAAAATCAAGGTTTCACCTGTTCCAATCTTTAAATCTTCAATTTGGAATTTATCAACTGACATAGAAAAACTATCTTAATACCTTTTTGCTAAGTTTGCTAGATACTAATTTAAAGGATGTATCAAAAAAGAAAGTTTTGGTAAAACCTTTCCAGGGGGGTAAACAAATCTAAACCTGACACCCTCAAATTTTGTTCCCCTGGTAAACTCTAACTGATTTTCTACTTTATTAGATAGTTCGAATCTTTCAACAGCTAAATCCCTACGAAACCTCATAAGTTTATCTCCCCTTCTTTCTCAGTAGCCTAATAAAAAATTAATACTTTGGTTTTGACCTGTCTTAATTGCGTCTGTAACTAGATCTTCCATTCCGGCAAATGCATTTGTAAGTTCTAGGGGAATAACAGCATCTTCCTCTTTATCAATTAGTACCTCTGTTGGTTCTGGGATAGGTACTTTGCAAACTTCAACTAAATCTGAAGCTACAGAAAGCGCTTTTTCTCTTCCTGCCCGCCCTTTGATATGTTCTAACACATACTTTGTAAAATTTGCACTGGTTTCAGAATCTGACACTTGATTTAAGCCACCACTAGGTAGAGTTCTGAGCACCAGAAAAAATTGAGCCTCTATTTCCCGTTGTTCATCCGATAAGTGATAAACTGAGTCTCTTAACATTGAATATAAAACCCTAGCATCATTTAAACGTATTGCTTCTTTCCGTTCGAGACGTTCCATAAAAAGCTATTTTAACTTAAATTACAGTAAATTGCTAAAAAGTATAGTTTTTAACAATATTTTCTACCTCTTCTAAATTATTAGTACTCATTAATTTAATTCTTAAGTCTGATGCACCAGGAAAGTTAGAAACATAAATTTTAAAAAACCTTCTTAGAATTAAAAAATTTTTCTTATTTCCCCAGGTATTAACAAATAATCTGGCATGAAAAAGTAATAAATCTAACATATCTTTAATATCCAAAACAAATTTTTGATCTTTGGGTGCAAAACAATATAAGTCATTAAAAATTCCTCTGCCAATCATAATTCCATCTACCCCTGTCTCTTTGACTCTCTCTAGTCCATGTTCAAAGTCCCTAACATCCCCGTTTCCAATAATTAAAGTCTGAGGTGCTATTTTGTCTCTTAAATTTTTTCCTTTTTTTATCTCATCCCAATCTGCCTCCACTAAACTTAGTTGCTTGGCTGTTCTTCCATGAATTGTTAAAGCAGACAAATTTTGTTCTAGTAAAAACCCTAACCATTCTTCTGTTTGGACTTTGGCAAAACCAATCCTGGTTTTAACTGAAACTGGTAAACCTCCACTCCCCTTTTTTGTTGCTTCAATAATCTCTTTGGCAAGAGAGGGGTTATTTATCATCGCGCTACAAGCACCATTTTTTGTAACGTTTCTATCAGGGCAACCAAAGTTTAAATCTATACCATCAAACTTAAGACTTTTACACAATTTTGCAGCATGGTAAAAATTTTCAGGTTTAATTCCCCAAATTTGGGCAACTATTGGTCTTTGTTGCTCGGTAAATTTAAACCTATCTATTAATACCGCCCTACCTTTAGAATTTAAACCATCAACATTGGTAAACTCCGTAAAAAACACATCAGGTTTGTAGGTTTTACAAACCACTTCTCTAAAAACTAAGTCAGTTACATCATCCATTGGAGCCAATACGAAAAAAGGCTTTTTTAATTTCTGCCAAAAGTTTTTCTTCATAAGTCAAAAATTATACCGCATAACCATAAAAGAAGTGATAGAAAATCAAGATTAATTTGTAATGTAGTAATTGTTATTAATATTCTTAAACTCGGTGGCAGTAAACCATTTTGGTTCTGGTAAATCCTGGTAGTTTGGATTAGGGACAGCTTTTACCTCACCATTTTCTGAAACAATATAATAAGCCATACCAGAAAGTTCCTCCATTACTGCATAATCGGATGGGTCATGTCCGGCTCTCCAATTGTCATAAGTAATTAATGGACCCATTCCAATATTAACCCAAGCATGTCCCCATTCTGGTGAGAGGATAATATCTTCACCAATTTTAGGTTTGATAAAAATAACTTCTGCAACCTTATTTTTAATCCATTCATTTCCTTCAAAAAACTTTTTTTGGATAATTAAAATTCCTTCACCGGAAATAATTCTATAAGTTTCTAAATCATCTGTCCCATGATAGTGACCATAGGTTTTTACAAATTCTCCGTTATAAGTCCCGGGTGACCAAACTGTTAAATTTTCCCATTCCTCTAAAGAAATATCGCTAAATACCCAGTAAGCAACCTCAGGGCCTGTAGCGTTTTTATCTTTTAATACAACTCTTAAATTTTCTAAAGATCTGGTTGAAGCAAGTTTCATCAATCAATAGTTTTACATAAACTTATTTTTTTTACAATACTAATTGATAATTCAAAATTGTTAATTGATAATTAATATATGTATTTACTCTTTGATATTGGAGGAACTCATACCCGCTTGGGCTTATCTGAAAACTGCATTGATTTTATCAAAACAGAAGTTACTTATACACCAAAATTTTTTGAGGATGCTTTAAAACTAATTCAGGAATTTACCAACAAATATAAAATAGATAAAATTTCAGGTGGATTAGCAGGAGTACTTGATCAAGATAAAAGGTTGCTTCTAAAATCCAACTTTCCTGAATGGAATTATCAACCAGTTGCAGATTCTTTAGAAGAACTTTTTCAGGCTGAAGTTTTTTTGGAAAATGATGCAGCCTTAGGTGCTTTGGGAGAAGCCACATACGGCGCAGGCAGTGAAACTAAAATCTTAGCTTATATTACTTTAGGTACAGGAGTTGGTGGGGCCAGAGTTGTTAATGGAAGAATTGATCCTACTACATATGGCTTTGAAATTGGTCATCAGATTATTTCTTCCAGTGGACCACTCTGTCCTTTTTGCCAGGGTCATGGTCACTTAATCTCTTATACCTCCGGTACCTCAATTTTTGAAACCAATCATAAACACTCCGAAGATATTACAAACCCGGAAATTTGGGACGAAGTGACAAAAAAATTAGCGGTTGGTTTAAATAATGTCTGTGTATTTTGGTCACCGGAAAAGATAGTACTTGGAGGATCAGTGATGGAAAAAATTAATCTGGATAAGTTAAGAGAATACCTTGAGCAAAATTTAAAAATCTTTCCGGAAATACCAAAGTTGTTAAAAGCTAAATTAGAGAATCCCGGACTTTATGGAGCACTAGAATATTTAAAACAAAACTCCTAAGTAGCATTATTTAGAAACTTTGATTTTGCGGTAAATAAAAGCCAATAGGTATAACCAGACAATTCCGATCAGATAAGAACCTAAGGTATCGGAAAACCAATGAGCTCCTAAATAAATCCTAGACATACCGATTAAAATTAAAAATAAACTTAAGATTGTAATTACGGCTGTTCTGAGTAATCCCCTTTTTAATTTGGTAAAAACCAAAAATAATAAAATTCCATAAAACCCCATAAAAAACAAAACATGACCTGAAGGAAAACTATCAGGCTTTAGGTATTTTCCGATTTGAATAATCAGTTTTGGATCAGGACGGGGACGGGAAACAAACTCCTTTAAAACCAAGCTTAAAAAAAGCGAACCAAAAGAGGAAATTAGGATTAATAATCCCTCCATATATTCTTTAAGAAAAAAAGCTAGCCCTACAGCAAAGATAACACTTAAATACCAGATGGGTTGATTTCCCAAGTAAGTTATAGTCTTCATTAGCTGATCAAAGTAGGGAAAATTAATACCTTGAATTGTCCGGGTTATAACTAAATCAAACGGGAAATATGGATTAGTTTTAGCAAAAAAAGTTAAGATTGTAAAAGCTGCAAAGACGGTAATAATTATTGTCTGAAAAATAGGAAATCTTTGCTGAAATCTTCTTTTTGAAACTGTCTTAATTGGCAAGCTAACTTTCTCTTTTTCCATATTTTAAATAGTCTGATAAATAAAGAAAAAAATCAAGTTATTTTTCAGCATTCTTACAAAGCTGTAGCTTTAATCTTACCCATAAAAAGTATCGTTTATAAAGCTATGGGTTCATCTATTTCAGGATTTTTAGATTTAATTTTGGATACTGTTAACTTTATCTTCAAAATTATCAAAAATTTATTTATATCTTTTTTGAAATTTATAGTTTGGGTTTTTAACAACCCGAAACGTTTTATAAAGTTTTTGTTTGGAATCAGTAAACGTGATTTGCTGGCTGCTTTAACTGCAATTGTAATAGTTATTACTTTTATCCCGGTATTTACTTATATGTACTTTGCCAAGGACTTAAAAACACCTGACGGCATTATGAATAAAAATGATGCAGGAGTAGTATTGCTTGACCGTAACCAAAAGCCATTTTTTACTTTTTACCAGGCCCGTAACCGGACTTATGTACCGCTTAACCAAATTCCAAAATCAATGCAGCAGGCTATTATTGCAGCCGAGGACCGGGAGTTTTATACAAATCCGGGTTTTTCAATTAAGGGTATCGCCGGAGCAATGATTGCCAATTTGAAATATAAGGAATTTGCCTACGGTGGGTCGACTATCACCCAGCAATTAGTTAAAAATTCACTTTTAACATCAAAAAAAGACTTTTTAAGAAAGTATCAGGAAATTATTCTCGCTCAGGAAATAGAGCGGAGATACGGTAAAGACAAGATCCTAGAAATGTATTTAAACTCAGTCTACTTTGGTGAAGGATCTTTTGGAATAGAAGAGGCCTCTCAAACTTATTTTGGTAAACCAGCTAAAGATTTAAATTTAAATGAAAGTTCAATATTGGCAGGATTAGTCCAATCACCTTCTAAATATTCACCTTTGAATGGGGATTTTAACCTCACAAAAAAAAGGCAAACTTTTGTTTTGGAGCAGATGGTAGAACAAAAATATATTACTGAAGACCAAAAAAATCAAGCTTTAAAACAAGTCTTAGTTTTTAAATCAACTCCCAATTTGGTAAATTCGATTGCACCACATTTTGCCTTAATGGTTAAACAACAGTTAATTGATAAATACGGTGAAGAGAAAATTGCCAGATCAGGTTTTAAGGTTACTACCACCTTAGACCTCGATTGGCAAAAATTTGCCGAGAAAATAGTTGCCAACCAAGTTATAGCTTTAGCGCCTAATCAGGTATCTAATGGAGCTGCAGTTGTGGAAGATCCTAAAACAGGTGAAATCCGGGCTTTAGTTGGGAGTAAAGACTGGTTTAATGATAAATACGGCAAAGTTAACGTGGCAATTTCTAACCGCCAACCGGGCTCTTCATTTAAACCATTAGTTTATACTGCAGCTTTTGAAAAAAATATTATTACACCAGGAACAACTTTATTAGATGTACCCACTACTTACAAGATCAAAGGCTCACCAGACTATGTACCCCAAAACTATGACCGGAAATTTAGAGGACCGGTAACCCCTAGAAGAGCTTTAGCTAATTCCTATAACTTACCAGCTGTTGAAGTGATGAATAAGCTTGGAGTACCAGGAGCTTTAGAATTTGCACAACGGTTAGGGCTAAGCACTTTAAATGATAGTGAACGTTACGGAATCTCATTAGTTTTAGGAGCCGGTGAAGTTAAATTACTAGAGATGACTAATGCTTATTCAGTCTTTGCCAACTCCGGCATTAAATATACTCCGACTTTAATCACCAAAATAGATAATAAACGCAAAGAGACAGTCTACCAATATATACCAAAAGGTGAGAAGGTATTACAACCGGAGTATGCATTTATTATCTCTGATATTTTATCGGACAATAAAGCCAGACAAGAAGTGTTTGGCAACGCTTTAACAATCTCCAGAACTGCAGCTGTTAAAACAGGTACAACTAATGAGTATAAAGATGCCTGGACCATTGGTTATACACCATCTTTGGCAATAGGGGTTTGGGTTGGAAATAACGACGGAAAACCGATGGATCAAATAGCCGGATCTTTAGGAGCAGCTCCTATTTGGAAACAGTTAATGGAACAATTTCTAAAAGGTACTCCTGTAGAAAAGTTTGAAAAACCCGCTGGTGTAGTTTCAAAAGCTATTTGCAACAACGGTAAAGAAGCCAGTCAATCTGCTCAAGTGGAGTATTTTGTTAAAGGTACAGAACCAATTAGATCTTGTGCAAACAGCAGTTCTTCTCGGCCGAGTAGTGCTCCCTTTTCCAGCTCTTCACCTTCACCCTCATCAACTACTACCCAACCCTCAGAAAATAGTTCAACCTCAAGCAACCAGCCAGCCACTAGCCCTAGGGGAGGAGCTTATCTTGAAGGTGGTTGGTATCCTGTTGGTCCAGGAGGTAAAGCTTTACAATACTGGAAAGGGCAATGGTTTGAAAAACCCCAACAATAATAACCTATGAACGATCAATACCAAAAAATTAAATTGATTTGGAGATGTGCTTGGTGCTCCAGGAAGTTCGATCCAAAATTAAACCCTAATGAAAGTTATACTTCAGGTGTTTGCAAAAAACATTTTGATGAATTAATGTATGATTTAAAAAAGAACCGTGGGCAACAATTAGGCTAAAATATTAATTGATAACTTGTTTAAATTATAAGAGTATTTTTCAAATCTGCAGTATTAAGTTAATAACTTCTCAAAAGGGCTTAGATTTTTAAAAGGTCCTATTAATTGTAAATTATACCTATTCGATCCAAATAATTCTTCAGCTACTTTTTTAATATCATCCGCAGTTACGGTATCTATTTTTTTTAAATATTCATCAAAGCTTTCCAGCTGCCGATCCAGTATAAATTCTGTAGAAAAATGCTCAGCTAAAAAGTTGGTAGATTCACTCCTTAAAGCAATTCTACCTCTAATCATCTCTTTAGCTTTTTTAAGCTCCTCTGGGGTAACTTTTTCTCTAACTGTTCTTTCTAACTCTGTTCTGATAACTTCCAACCCCTCTTTAACTTTTTCAAGCTTTAATCCTGCGTAAGCCGTAAAAGTACCGGTGTCTTTATAAACTTCATGTCCTGCAGAAACATGATATGCAAGTCCCCTTCTCTCTCTGACTTGAACAAATAACCTGGAAGACATCCCCTCCCCTAAGATTGCCCCTAAAACTCTGGCAGCATAACGCTTGTCATCATATCTATCAAAACCTTCAACTCCCAAAACTAAATTTGCCTGATCTGTTTTTTTATAATGTATAGCCACTTTTACTTTAGTTTGTTTTTGTTTTTTATATACTTTAAAATCTATGGTTTTTTCCGATTCCGGTAAATCCGAAAAATATTGTTCAGCAATCTCCTTAATATTTTTAGGGATTTTTCCGGCATAAACTAAGACCATATTTTTGGGGGAATAAAGTGATTTTATATATTTAACAAAATCGTCTCTTTTTATTCCCTTAATAGTGGGTTCATCTCCACCGATATCCCAACCTAACGGTTGATCACCAAATTGGAGTTGTTCATAAAGATCTGCAACATATCTGGCTGGATTGTCGCGGTACATTCTAAGTTCCTCAATAATTACCCCTTTTTCTCTTTCAATTTCATCTTCAGAAAGCAATGATTCTTTTAACATTGAGGATAAAATATCAGAGGAAAGTTCTAGGTGTTTGGCAGATGATTTGATCCAATAATAGGTCCATTCTTTACTGGTAGCTGCATTATTTACAGCACCGATCCCATCTACTAAATCTGCAATTATCTCAGCAGTCGGATATTTCCTACTTCCTTTAAAAAACATATGTTCCAAAAAGTGAGAGATACCGTTAATATTGCGTGTCTCATATCTGGAACCTGCACCAACAGCAATTAAAGACGTTACTGAATCTAAGTGAGGCAAGGGAATAGTAATTAAAGTTAAACTGTTTTTTAACTTTGTTATCTCATACATAGGGTCTATCCTATCAGATATAAATCAGGAGTGCAATAAAAATTAGGTAAGAATTAAAAAGTTTAATTTAGCTTTAGAAAAAATTACAGGTCCTAAATGTCTATTACTTTACCGCTTTATTCTTTTACTGTAGTAGGCACTGCCTTTTAGCTTGCCGGGCAATAAATCAGCATCTGTATACTTTGAGTAACCTTTACCATAACCTAAATCCTTCATTAATTTAGTAGGTGCATTTCTGATATTTAATGGAATAGACAAATTGCCTAGTTTTTGGACATCTGTTAAAGCTTCAAAGTATGCATCATGAGAAGATCTGTCTTTTTTAGCAGTAGCCAAATATGTTACTCCGTGAGCTAAATTAATCTGACACTCGGGCAAACCGATTGTCTCACAGGCTTTAAATACCTCATTAGCAACAACCAAAGCTGTAGGAAGTGCCATCCCGATATCTTCTGAGGCAAAAATTACCATCCGCCTGGCTATAAATAACGGGTCCTCACCTGCCTCTATCATCCTGGCTAAATAATAAAGTGCTGCATCCGGATTTGAAGCTCTCATCGATTTAATAAAAGCTGAGATTGTGTTGTAGTGTTCATCCCCGGCTTTATCATAATAAAGTGCCTTTTTTTGATAAGCTTCTTCAATATCTTTTCTTTGAATCTTTTTTTGGCTGGAGCTTAAATTTAAAACAGCAATTTCTAAGGTATTAAGTAAAATCCTGGCATCACCGCCGGAGGTTTCAATTAAAAATTCCAAAGCATCAGATGTTATATTTTTTTTAAAATTTCCTAATCCTCTTTCTTTATCTGATAAAGCCTTGTTAGCAATTACTGTTAAGTCATCTTTTGATAAAGGATCTAAAACTATCACCCGGGTCCGGGACAAAAGCGGGCCTATCACTTCAAAAGAGGGGTTTTCGGTGGTTGCACCTATTAAAATAATTGTGCCATTTTCTACAAACGGTAACAATGCATCCTGTTGGGCTTTATTAAATCTGTGAATTTCATCAATAAAAACTATAGTTTCTTTTTTAGAAAATAAATCTTTTTTGGTAAGTCCTAAAAAGATTCTTTTTAGCTCTGCAATACCGGTTGTGACTGCAGAAAATTCTAAAAACTCTGCTTCTACTTCCTGGGCAATAATCCTAGCTAAAGTAGTTTTTCCAACCCCCGGCGGACCCCATAAAACCATGGAAAAAAGATTCTTACTCTTGATAGCTTTAAATAAAAGTTTTTCATCTCCAACCAAATGTTTTTGACCTAAATATTCGCTGAGATTTTGAGGACGCATCCGGTCGGCTAGCGGAATCATAATAAAGATAGATTACCCGAAAAAAGAACGAAGTGCAATCCTGTTAATTTTGTTTAATATCCAATAGATTAGTTCTACGCATAACCCTTGCCATCTCCGGATTAATACGAAGTTGAGGATTAAAACTTAAAAATCTCTCTAAAGCTCTGGCGTCCCTAGCATGTTGTCCACGCTCATAATGAGATCCTTTATTGCTATAATGTTCATTTGTTTCATTTTTTCTCATAAAAGATCTTCTGGTTCAAAAATAAATTTAGATTTTTCTGAGTTTTGGACCATCTTGAGTATCATCTACCTCATAACCTAAATCTTTAATCTCTTTTCTTATTTTATCAGACTCTTCAAAATTTTTACTTCTTCTGGCTTCTTCTCTTTTTTCCAATAACTTTTGAACATCCCCGGAAGCCTCTAATTTTTGACTAAGATATTCATCTAATTTTAACCCCAAAACTTTATCAAACTTTAAAAGTGATGCTGCCTTTGCTGAAGTAGGATAATCAGATTTTACCATCTCCCACATTACAGCTATTGCCTGAGGAGTATTTAAATCATTATTTATAGCTTCCATAAATCTTTGTTCATATTCTGTACATCCCATTTCTGGCTGATCCCAATCCCTGATTATCTCTCTTAAATTATTTAGTGCATTTTGAGCTCCCTGTAAAGACTCCCAGGTAAAATTTAATTTATCCCGATAATGTGCTGTTAGGTATAAATACCTCAAAGCCAGTAGATCTAATCCTTTTTGTTTTATAT
>DAHXOS010000094.1 GCA_027364775.1 bacterium | reverse complement strand
GGCATAGACACTATCCTTTCCTTAATTAGTTTAGAAAAAAGTGACAGTCAGGTTGCTTCTATCAATATTTTTAATACACCGGTTAATTTAATTTCAGCAAAGGTAGGCCAAACTGAAGTTGCTGATTCTAAAATAACCTTTAACCAGGCTGCTGTAAAAAGTTATCTGGAAAAACAGATTGCTCCTAAGATTAACAGACAGGTTGAGGAGCCACTCTTCCAATTTGACGGCAAAAAAGTCACCGAGTTTAGGCCACCTCAAGTAGGCAGGCAGCTGGATATTGAGCAAAGCTCAAAAGTTTTAGGACAAGCATTAGGTACAGAAAAACAAACTAATGTTGACTTAGCGGTAAACGAAACAACTCCTAAAAATAAGCTAGTTAATGATCTGGGGATTAAAGAATTAATTGGTTCGGGAGCTTCAAATTTTGCCGGTTCTATTGAAAACAGAATTTATAATATTGGACTCGCAGCTTCCAGAATTAACGGAGTCTTAATCGCACCGGGTGAGGAGTTTTCTTTTGACCAGACTATTGGTGATATTACTGCTGCTACAGGTTATAAACAGGCTTATGTTATCCAATCTGGCAGAACCGTACTCGGTGATGGTGGTGGGGTTTGTCAGGTATCTACAACTCTTTTTAGAGCCATACTTAACGCCGGTATGCCGATTACAGCCATAACTCCCCATGCCTATAGAGTAAGTTACTATGAACAGGGATATCCACCCGGACTTGATGCTACCATCTTTTATCCATCTGTTGACTTAAAATTTAAAAATGATACCAAAAACTATATTTTAATTCAGGCCAGTGTTTCAGGGACTTCCCTCTACGTTAATTTATATGGCACATCTGATGGCAGAATCTCTAAAGTTTCCACCCCCCAAATTACATCTCAGACTCCTCCTCCACCGGATTTAAGACAGGATGATCCGACTTTGCCCCGCGGTACTGTTAAACAGGTAGATTTTGCAGCCTGGGGTGCAAATGTAGTTTTTACCAGGACAGTTACCAGAGATGGTCAAACCATCATTTCTGATACTTTCAGGTCAAGTTATAGACCCTGGCAGGCCGTATACTTGGTTGGTACTGGTGGTTAGGTTACCAACAAACTAGAGATAGTTTAGCCTAAATTGAATATCATCTAATATTGGCTCTGTACATAATAAAAATTAACTGCAAAACTTACGCTTTTAAAAAGTTCTTGAAAAAGGATAAACGATAATTGATAATCGATAAACCAAGATGAGATTTTTCATTGCACTTGAAGTACCTGATGAAAATAAAATTGAATTAAAAAGGATTCAAGAGAAGTTAAAGCAGATTATTCCCGAAATAAGATTAACTGATCTTAATAAATTGCATTTAACTATCGCTTTTGTTGGCAGACAACCTGATAATTTAAAAGAAGATTTAATCAGGGTGATGACTGATGCCTGCAAGGATGTAAAAAGCTTTAATCTAGCCCCTGGGTATATTGATGGCTTTCCAAATCTACACCACTCTCATACTCTTTGGATTGGAGTTAAAGGAGATATTGATGAACTCTTTGTAATCAGGGAGAGGATTAAGGATGGGCTCATTAGATTAAATTTAAATGCAGATGACAGGCGGTTTATTCCTCATATTGCAATGGGTAAATTAACTAATTTTAAGTTAAATCCTGATCAGGAAAGACAATTAGAGCAGATAGCTCTAGTAGATTTTCAAAACATTATAGTTAAATCTATAAAATTATTTGAATCCATCCCCTCTGAAGGCTTCCACCACCATAATACCTTAGCAGAGATAAAATTAAGCTAGCAAATCTAAAGTAATATTCTAATACTTTTTATAATACTTAAAAACAATTAAGTAGTCTTTTTGTTACAATACCATTATGGTTATCTTGGGAATTGAAACTTCATGTGATGAAACCAGTGCTGCAGTGCTACTAAAAGAAGGTAATAGAATAACTATTTTATCCAATGTTACTGCCTCCTCAGCTGAGTTACAAGCTAAATATGGTGGTATTATTCCAGAACAGGCAGCTAGAGAACAATTAAAATCTATTATTCCAGTAATAGAAACAGCAATTAACGATTCAGATCTTGTGATTAAGGAAATTGATGCTATTGCTGTAACGCAAGGCCCGGGTTTAATTGGCTCACTGCTTATTGGAGTAGAAACAGCTAAAACTTTAAGCTATGTTTGGAACAAACCGCTAATCCCGGTTAACCACCTTTTAGGCCATCTCTATGCTAATTGGATAGATAGCAATTCTCAACCTCAGGCTTTAAATAACGCGCTAAGTTTTCAGCCCCCTTCTTTCCCTCTTTTGGGTTTATTGGTTTCAGGTGGTCACACTGATTTAGTTTATTTTAAAGATCATATGGATTATCTATATTTAGGTGGGACTAGGGATGATGCTGCTGGTGAGTGTTTTGATAAGTGTGCCAGGCTTATTGGTTTTTCTTATCCCGGTGGACCAGCCATTGCCCAAAGCGCAATGGAATTTAAAACTCAAAATTCAAAATTCAAAATTGAATTACCCAGACCTCTTTTAAATAACGACACCTTTGATTTTTCTTTTAGTGGATTAAAAACTGCAGTGGCTAGGGAAGTTGATAACCTAAAAAAACTAAAACAGTGGAATAAAAATACCCAAAAACATCTAAGTTATGAGATTCAGGAAGCAATTATAGAAGTCTTGGTAGAAAAAACCATAACAGCTGCCAAAAAATATAATGTTAAACAATTAATTGTTGCTGGTGGTGTAGCAGCAAATAAAAGACTGAGTGATGAATTAAAAATTAAAAGTGATAAATTAGGTATTAAATTACATATTCCAAAACCTGTTCTTTGCACAGACAACGGTGCCATGATCGCTTCAGTAGCTTTTTTCTTAAAACCAATTGATAATCTAAAGGATCTTCAGGCTAACCCAAACCTCTCACTTGAAAATGAAAATGTTGCAGGGCAATTAAGATAGTAATTAATTTATCCACTTTTTAAATTTTTCAGGAAAGATTACTTAAATTTTCCAAAAAAGTTAAATTTGACATATCCAAACTAAAATAATATATTTTAGCTGTCATTCCTCAAAAAAGGAATGACTTTATTCATGTACAAAGAAACAATAGATGGTGATGATGGACCTGTGTTTTCTGTGATGGATCCAATTTATGAAGAAATAGCTAAAACTGCTTACCGTTGGATGGGAGAGTTAGCAATAGCTGCATTTACAAAAAACCCTGACGATCTCATATCTAAAAACATAGCTCTACCCTACTGTGAACATAATCCGTTTACCCTCCGGAATCGTACAGCTTTTGTTTTATCAAAAAAATTAGATATGTGGGCTATATTAAGATTTCGTGATGATAATCCCCAGACCTATAATCCATATACTACCCTTATTTTGTGTGCTAGAAATGAGGAAGAAATATTTTACCAATTTACAACCTCTCCCTATTATTTAGCCTGGAAATTAGCTTGATTGTAATTGCTTAAAGCAGTATACTAAGGCAACTTTAGGAAGTAACGTCACCTAATTTAAAATCAGAGAAGAACGCCTTTTGGTTATTAGAACTCTGCAGGTAAGCCTGAAACAGCTATTAATTAAGCAGTCAGTTGGGTGGTACCACGATCATTACACGCTCGTCCCAATCTAAGGGGTAGCGTGTTTTTTAATGCTTAAATATACTTAAAGTAGGATAGAGCAAAATATTAAGAATGGATAAGATATATAAACAATCAGAAATAGAAGCAAAATGGTATAAGTTCTGGGAGGAACAGGGCTTTTTTAAACCTGAAGTAAACCCTGATGGTGAACCTTACACCATAATTTTACCTCCCCCTAATGCTAATGCCCCACTTCACTTTGGTCATGCCATGTACGTAATTGAAGATATCTTAATCAGGTATAAAAGAATGCAGGGCTATTCTGCCCTTTGGTTGCCAGGTTCTGACCATGCTGGCTTTGAAACCCAGTACGTATTTGAAAAGCATTTGGAAAAACAAGGAAAATCCAGGTTTGATTACGATAGGGATACTCTTTATAAGCTGATTTGGGACTTTGTTCAAGAGAATACAGGCACAATGGAAAATCAGTTGCGCCGGTTAGGCTACTCTGTTGATTGGTCGAGGATGAAATTTACCTTAGATCCAGATATTGTAAAGGTTGTTTATAAAACCTTTAAAAGGTTGTTTGAGGATGGGCTAATTTATAGATCAAATAGGCTGGTCAATTATTGTACCTTTAACGGCACATCTTTTTCTGATTTAGAGGTAAATTATGTAGAAAAACAAGACAAGCTTTACTTTATTAAATATCCGTTTGCAGACGGTACAGGTTCTATAACTATAGCTACCACCAGGCCGGAAACATTGTTTGGTGATAGCGCTGTTGCTGTTAACCCCGAAGATTCTAGGTATCAGGATATAATTGGTCAGACTTTAATACTTCCTTTAACCAATAGACATATTCAAATTATTGCTGATTTAAGGGTTGAAAAAGATTTTGGTACAGGCGCTGTTAAGATCACCCCCGCTCATGATCCCTTGGATTATGAGATAGGTCGCGATAATAATTTAGAACAAATAACAGTTATTGGTTTTGACGGAAAACTAAAAGAAGTTGCCCAAAAGTTTGCCGGGATGTATCCCAAACAAGCCAGAGATGCAGTTGTTGAAGAATTAAACCAATTAGGTTTGGTCGAAAAAGCAGAAGATTACACCCACAGAATAGGAACTTGTTATAAATGCGGTAAACCAATCGAGCCTTTACTCTTAGAGCAATGGTTTATAGATGTAAAAAGTCTTTCGAGAAAAGCAATTAAAGCTGTAAAAACAGGTGAAATAAAAATCTATCCTAAAAACTGGGAAACCACCTATTTTAGATGGCTGGAAAATATTAAAGATTGGAACATCTCCCGGCAAATAGTGTGGGGGATGCAAATCCCTGCCTGGTTTTGTAATAAGTGTAGTGAATGGATTGTAACTGAAGGTGAGGTGCCAGAAAAATGTCCCAACTGCCAAAACTCCTCCTTAGAAAGAGATACCGATGTATTTGACACCTGGTTTTCCTCAGGCCAGTGGCCTTATGCCACCTTACAAAGTACCAAAGAGGGTGATTTTGAAAAGTTTTATCCAACTTCGGTGATGGAAACCATGTATGATATTTTACTTTTTTGGGTTGCCAGGATGATAATGTTAGGAATTTATGCCACCGGTAAAGTGCCTTTTAAGAACATAGTTTTACATGGCAAGGTTTTAGATCCCTTAGGCCAGAAGATGAGTAAATCAAAAGGTAATGTGGTAAATTCCATAGAGATAGTTGAACAATATGGCGCTGATGCTGCCAGGATGGCTTTGGTATATGGCACAGCTTTTGGCCATGACCAGGCCCTCTCCCACCCTAAATTACAAGCAATGAGAAACTTTACCAATAAACTCTGGAACATTGGCAGGTTTATCATAGAATTTAAACCTGAAGACTCTGCCAATAAGTTCTCCTTTCATTCTGATGATCAAGAGATTATTAAAAAAACCCAAGAGTTATCTGTAAAAGTCTCTACTGCTCTGGATCAGTATAGATTTCATGATGCAGCAGATAGTCTGTATGAATTTATCTGGCATCAATTTGCAGATAAATATTTAGAATCTGTTAAAAACAGAAGGTCTGAGGCTCAACCTACTTTAGAGTATGTGTTTAAGACCTGTTTGGAACTACTCCATCCTTTTATGCCTTTTATAACTGAGGAACTTTGGCAAAAACTACCCCATCAGGGAGAATCAATAATGATTGCCAAATGGCCAAACTCTTAAAGCGCCCAGTTTCTTTTAAAGTTTTCAGGTAATTCAAACCCGGCTAAGGTAAAGTAGGAGATTAATTGTCCATGGTGTAACCTTTCATGAGCAATTAATGCTGCAATATGGTTCAGTTTTACCTAATAAATTAGGATCAGAAAACCAGCTAAAATCCAACTTGCTCTCCTCTATTGCCCTGGCATAAACAAGCTGAGTCCTGCCAATACAACCAAATTGAAAAACCAAAGGCTGCCATTTAACCCCTTTGGGAGTAAAGAATAAATCCTTATCCTTTAAACTATCTAAAATTTCTAATGTTTCCCCTTGGTAAAATTCCAGTACCCAATAAAGGAGTTTACAAAATTTTTAAATTTCATCTGTGATAGATAAATTTAGCCCAAATACTTTTAATAAAAGATAAAGTTAGAGTAGATAGCAAAAAACCTAAAGTTGGTATAACAGCATTAATCCATGGATTAACAACACCTACCACAGCCATATAAAATCCCAAGACTAAATAAGTTAGTAAAGCTATAAATATTTTCCTAAAAAAAGATGTTTCCCAAGCTTTATCAGCCTCAACTCTTGAATTTCTAGCCTCAATAACCAAAACTCTTTTTTCTAAAGAAGGGGAAGTAGCAATATTTTTATTTGACATAAATATTTAAATACTAAATAGCAGTATTTTCTAGATTAACAATTAGTATAGTATAACAAATAGCAAAGTAAGGCCCTTAGTTTACTTTGTTCACCCAAACACTAATATAAATTATTTTTAATTTTGCAAAACTAGAAAAAAGCTAAATCAATAATAGTCGGATAATATTGGTAATCTTAAATTATACAAATAATTACCGCAAATAAAACGAAGAATTAACGAATAATTGAATTTTTCTTAAAAGATTATTTATCTTTATCAGCTTCCTCTTGCTTTGAATCAGTACCTTCCTCTCCACTCTCACCTACTTTTTCATCAGCCCCTTCCTCGCCCTCTGCTACTTCAGATACCTCTTCTCCTTCAACAGGAACAATTTCCGGTTCAGCCTCTATAACTACTGGGGCAATTTTAACAACCACTTCTTCAGGTTCTGCCTGAATAGTTAAAGTATCTCGGTTATATAATAAATCTCCAATAGTGATTGCATCATCAACCTCTTTTAAGCCTCTGATATCTACTTCAATTTGGTCAATTAAGTCCGTCGGTAAATCCTCAACATAGACCTCACTCATAGTTTGGAGTACCATAGCCTCACCAAGTTTTACTACTTCAATTGGCTCTTCAGGTTCAACAAGTACTAAAGGCACAGGAACCGAAACTTTTTCATTTAAATTAACCTGGTAAAAATCAACATTTTGGATCTCTCCGCTCACAGGATTATAGGAGACACCTCTGACCATCACCGGTCTAACCTTCTCCTCTCCAATTTTTAAATCAATCAAACCAGTCTCCCCCGCTTGGTGCAAAACAGGTAGTAAATCCTTTGCTTTTACAGAGACAGATTCACTATCTTTTCCTTTACCAAAAACATGTGCAGGTATAATCCCTTGAGCTCTTAATTTTTTAACCTTTTTACCCAAAATTTCTCTCTCTTCAGCTTTTAAAGATAATCTGTTGGTTGTCATAATTTTTTTCTTAACTTGAGTAATTTAACATAAAGTAGCCTTACTTGGCAATTGGCAGGCTTTGTAGACAATTAATATAGGCCTATTTTGCATTATATATTGACCGTCAAGATTTACGTGGAAGAAAAGCCAAATTAGGCCCGAAGGTACCAGATATAGTAAGCCTTACTAGTTCTTTTTTAGGCCTAATAAAAAGGATCTGTCTTTGGAAAGATCAGTATCAATTTCTAATTTTTGTTTTGAGGTGTTTTTATCATCGGAATTAATTATTTCAAAATTATTTGCTGTATTTAAAATCCAGCTAAAAGAATCATTACTTTTGCCCGGCTGTTTAAATACATCCAACCTATAAGTTGTTTGATTATCCTTAAGATTTAAACCTTGGGACATAGCATATTCTAAAAGCAAAATCTTTTGTTGTTTTGTTGGAAGCTCCAATAAAGCTGTATAGGCACCACGGTTATAATCTGAAAAAGATAAAACAGAGGTAGTAATATCAGTATCACCCCAAACTGCCCTGTTTAATTTTGCACCTAGCGGTAAATAGATTTTAAATCTCATTTTATAGTTACCGGCAGGTGCCACATCTGAGGGACTGTTATTTTTATATGCTATTTCCAGTTTTTGATTAATAACTCCCTCACCGGTAATTGTTGTCTGCAATTTATAACTTCTTTCCAGATAATAATTAGCCTTATTTGAGCCATAATTTGCCTCTACAGGTGCTAAAAAGTCTTGTGTTGTCCCCTCTTTATTTTCTACTCCTCTTGGTAATACCCCTGCCCAATTTTGAGATGCTAAATAAGAAAACAGCTTGTTATCTTTTAAATAAACAAGTAACTGTTTTTCCTCTAAGCTACTGTTTAAAGCCTGGGTTATTTGTGGCCAGTCTTGTTTTGATAAATAAAAAACTTTATTTAAAAGTTCACTAAAGGTTGTGGTTAGGTAACTCTTTTTGTTATCACCGGCGTTATCGTTATAAAGCAAACTTTTTTGATATAAATTATTACCATCAACTTGGTCGTTATAATTTGCTAAATTTACTACACCAACAGCTGATAAAAGTTTGGCTGCTGCTGAAAGATTTAAAGCAATTACTCCATCAACACTCTCCCCGGTTCTCATCCTGTATAAAAGCTCCAGCTGCCTGGCAGAAGTAGGATAATCAATCTCATAACTTGCATCCTTTAATAGCAAACGGTCTGCTCCTAAATCCTCTTTTAATTCTGCAGGTGGCGTAGTTTGATCACTTGCAGCGTTATCTAGTGCTTGAATATCATCTACTTTTATATTTATAAGCTTTCCCTTTTCAAAGTCTAGCTTTGCATAAGAGCTAATTACCCCACCCCCAGTTCTTAGTTCCAAGTTATTTTGTAACAAGACTAAGTAGCTTTTTTTCCCATCAACTGCTGTAATTGCAGGCATTAGAACAGCAGCTGTCCTTCCTTTCTCTATTAAATTTAAATAATTAGTAAGTCTTTGCTTTAAATCCCTAGACCGGTCTTGAATAAAGTTTGGGTATTGGTTTAAAAATACCTGGTTGTCTAAGGTAGCCTGGACTTTGGCAATCTCTTGAGTAGCCGAGATTAATTCAACTTCAGCATTTTGATAATAAGGTAGTGGGTCAGAACTTATCTCACCTGAAATTACTTTCGGAGTTTCAAAAAGCGATTGAGTCCCCTTAATAGTATGGGTAACTCCATTTATTCCATCATCAACCACAACTATAAATTGATCTATCTTATTTAATTGATCTTTAAATAAACCTACTCTTTCTAAAATAGCTATTGACTCAATTAGCTGTTTTGACTCATTTAAGGTACTTGAAGCTTGTTTAATCTCATTGTTAGCTTTATTAAAATCTCCTGCAATTACCGCTTGCTCCGCAGCATCAATATGTCCTTTAATATTTATGGCCCCAAAGACCAAAAAAACCAAAGGTAAAATTAAAGCATATAAAATTAGTAGCAGCGCACCTGCCAGTAAAGTCCTTCTTTTAAAATTTTGCCTCAAATCCCCTGCTTTATTTTTTTTGACCCTTTCTTTTAATTCATGCTCTCCCCTTTTTTCTTCTTGCTCCCCTTTATCTTTAGTTGAGGAAAAAGACCACCGTTTAAGCTTCTCAGGATTTATAATTTGAGCTACTTTATCTGGTAGATCATCAATTCTTTCACCCAAGTCTGACTTTGGTATCTCATTTCTTTCAAAATAATTTAAGGTTTTCTTAATACCTTCTATTAAATTTGTATTAGCTTTCCAATCCAATTCTTTTTTAGTTCGCTCTAAATTTGGAGTGGGCCAAGGAGGAAGCTCTGTAGGTTCAAAATGCTTTAATTCATGCCAAATGGGATCTAAAAGCACCTGTTTAACCTCAGCTACTTTAATAGGCTGCAATAATGCCCCATCATAAATTTTATGACTGGTTGAGCCGGATAATACAGACTTTGTAATTAAGGAAATAGCATCATCAATAAAAATTGATCTGGCACTAAAATCCATTGAGGTATTCTCTTGTTGAATATCTCCAATTAGTCTTGAGTATATTAACCTAATAACCGGATCTTCGTAATTAAAATGCATCCTTGGGCCATAAACTCCGGCTAAACGAATTATTCTAGCGTTTAATTTGTAATATTTTGCAAATTTGGCATATTTTATTTCAGCCTCCTTAATATCCTTCTGATGATCATTTAAGTTTCTTTTATACAATTCAATTGTAGAAATAAAAGCCACCTTTGGCTTCTCAAGTGCAATATCTTTTTCCTGACTAGATTTATCTGCAGCGAGTTGTAACCTAATTTTTTTAATAAACTGCAAAAAATTATTTAACCCAAGGCTGTAAAGACTTTGATCATCAGACTCTGCCATGAAAAATGCATAATCTAACCTAGGCAATTTTAAATTCTCCAATGTCTCTGCTAGTTCATTTATTGAAGAATGGATAAGATGAAAACCTTTATTTTTTGTAGCTTCATCAAGGTTTCTTCTAAAGCCCTTACTAAAATCATCAACTGCAATAACTTGAATATTTTTTGCCAACAGTTTATCAACCAAAGAAGAGCCAATAAAGCCACCACCACCCACAACAAAAGCAATTGGAGCGTTTCTGGAAATTAATATACTATTATTTGGCTTTATATTAAAGGTATTTTGTTCCACATATAAATCGTAGTCGCTTCAGAGAATAACTTCAAGTAGATTAAAAATAAAGCTAAAAATTAGAATAATTTTTGGTCAAGAGCTTGATTGGCTAGCCGGTCAGCTAAATAATTTTCCGCCCGCGGTACATTGCGGTAACTAATTTTTCCAAGTTCCGATTCTAAACTTTTCACAAGATCAAATAGCTCCTTTAAGTGCAGGCTCTTAATTTTAAATTTGCCTGCCAGTTGCTGTGCTATTAGTTGAGAGTCTGTTATTACTTGGATACTATGTGGATGTTTATCAGAAAAGTTTTTTTTGATATATCTTAAGGATTCCAGTACAGCAGTATATTCAGCAACGTTATTGGTAGTAACCCCAATTGTTTTGCCTTCCTGATGTAATATTAAACCGCTATCACTATTTTTAATTAAATATCCATAAGATGCTGGGCCAGGGTTACCTCTTGATGCACCATCAGTATTAATTGTGAAATTCATATTATTTTCTAAAGTATTTGTAGAGAATAAAGATTTGTATAATTAAAATCAAGTACTCCGAAAATACAGTAGTAATAGCTGCTGCTGAATAAGAAAAGTAGGGAATATAGATAAAATTTAAAATCCCATTAACAAGTAACCCAATTACATAAATTAACAACATTGTTTTATATTTTTTAATTGTTACTAGTGCCCACATTAAAACAGAAGACCCAAAAAAAGCTGGAAAAGCTACTGCTAAAATCCTTAAAGCACTTGCAGATCCATAAAAACCTTTTCCTGAGGTTAGTATTAAAATTACAAAATCAGAAAAAATAAAGGTCACAACCATCCCTAAAATTCCCAAACCAAACATTAAAACAGTAGCCTTAATAAGTTCTGTTTTAAATTTATTCTTACCTTGTTCAAATTTTTTAAGCATTAAAGGATAAAAACTATTCATTATAAATGTAGGCAAAACCAAAGCGGTTTGAAAAATGGAGTAGGCTAAATTATAAATTCCCACATCACTAAAACTTTTAAAAATAGAAATTAAAAAAGAGTCTAATCTAAAATAAACAACGTTTAAAATTAAGGTTAGTGAAAGGGGCCAGCTGTTTTTTAAAACATCTTTAAAATAGTTAAAATCAACAATCGGTAAAATATTTTTAATAAATTTTTTTGCAAAAAATAGGGAACTAATTGAGATTACAAACCAACCAATAATGTAGCCAAAGATAACAATTTCCAGCGGTTGATTAGTTAAAGAAAAATTAAAGACAAATCCTAAAATAGTTAATGCCCCTAAAGACCACGAAAGACTGGAAAGATCATATCTTAACTTACTCTGAAAAATAGCATTAGCACTAACAAATATTGCAGACTCAGCAATAGATGCAATTGATGCGAGTAAAACAAGCTGACTAAATTTGTTAATTTCAGCTGACTGAGAAAAAATTGACCAAGCTATGACAATCAGCCAAGATAGGGGAATTAAAAATAAAGCCAAAAGTATTCTAAAACCAAATAACTTTCTCCAGTGGCTTTCGTAATCATTATTTAAAAGTCTTGGAAGTAAGTAGGCGTTAATTCCAAAATCAGTAGCTAAAGTAAAAAAACCTAGGTAGGTTAGTGCCAGGGTTAAGATTCCGGTTCCACCTTCACCATAATTTCTACTTATAATTCCTAAAATTAAAACAGTTGAGATTGAGGAAACCGCCTTACCAATTATTTGAAAAAAAGTTTGATTAAAAATTTGTCTAAAAGTTTGCACAAATTTATTCTAGCATTAAAATTAATAAGAATAAAAATTATTCTGGGGTAATAATCAAATGTCGGTCCGGGCCTTCTCCTACACTTTCTGACTTTACACCATCAGTTCCCTCAATTGTCATATGCACAATTCTTCTTTGCCATGATGGCATTGGCTCTAATTCCTGAGGCTGACCTGATTGCTTTACTTTTTCTGCCCAACTCCTGGCTTTATGTGCTAACTCTTCCTCTTTAGTTTTTCTCCACCCGGAAACATCAACCAATATTCTTTTACTATTTTCAGTCTGCTTTTTTGAAACAATTAAGTTAACAATTAATTGTAGTGCTGCCAAGGTATCTCCTTGATGACCAATTAACCGACCTGCATCGTTAGTATCAATTGTCACAAAAATTGCCTCTTCCTTTTCTTCAACATCAAAAGAGCCCTCAAATCCGAGCAAACTTAAAATATTTTCTAATACTTCAGATACTTGTGCTTCCATTTTAATTAACTGTTAACAGGTAATTGTCTTCTAATAACAATTAACCTTTAACTATTGAATTTGGATTTTGCCATAAAGCAGTTTCTTTTTCAAGGGAGAGGATTAAGAACGTTCTATTTTAACTTTAGTTACAGGCTCCTTACCTTTAAGTAATCCTCCAAAACCACTTCCACCCATAACTAAATACTGTTGCAACATGCTGATAATGTTTAAAACATTCCAATAAAGTGCTAAGCCAATTGGGAAGCTCCAGGAAAAAAATGCAATCATCAGTGGCATCATATATTGCATCTGAGTTTGCATGGCTTGAGACATATCATCATTTTCATCTTTTTCCATAATCTCTTTTTTGGAATCTGAGGGGTAAGGTTTAACTGGTTTTGGGGTTAGCATCTTGGAATAAAAAAACTGGAGAACTCCGGTAAGTAAGGGGACCAGCAAAACAAGGTAGCCAACCGTTGTAAACTCAGAAGGTTTCTGGGATAAATTAAAGCCTAAAAAGTACGGATCTGGAAGGTGACTTAAGGACCATTCCTTGTTATATAAAAAATAATTAATCTTTGAAAGACCCTGAGCATTATCAACAAAAGCCTGAATAATTTGATAAAGAGGGTAAATTAAAACAGCCAGTATTAAGTTGGGTAAGCAACCTGCAGCCGGGCTATAACCGTGTTCTTTAAATAAAGCAGATTGAGCTTGGGCAAAAGCCACCTTATCCTGACCATGCTTTTTTTTAAGCTCTGATAACTTTGGCTTAAGCAAATTCATGGTTTCAGTGCTTTTCTTCATCTCTTTAATTTGCTTAGCAGAAACCCGCCAAAGCACTAATTTAACAGAAAGGGTTAGCATAATAATGCTTAATCCTAAAACTCCTGGAACCCGCAACCACTCTAATGACCTGACTAAAAAAACCATATAATTAATTAGAGGTTGGATTAACAGCAAATTAAAAACATCCCCAAGTAATTTAATCATCGGCAATTAATAACCCTTTTGAAGCCTGAAATTAGCCCTTTAAAGCTCCCACTTTGTTTAATTGCTTGCTTTGTATATTCTGAACAACTAGGTGTTTGTCTGCAAGCTCCGGTTGGAGCAAGAACCATTAAGATTCCTCGGTCAAACGATAGATACTTTTGATAAAAATTAATTAAAACAATTAAAATTTTGGCAATCATTTAATTAAACCTTTTAACTCCTCTGAAAGCTGCTCAATATTTTTATTTAAAATATCAGGCTTTGGCATAATAACTAAATTAGTGTTGCTTTTCAAGGTGGGGTAAAGGGGTGCAACCGCTGCAAAGCTTAGTCTTTTAGCTTTATTCCTTAAATTTGCCATTTTAAAATTTTTAGAGGAAATTGCTACTCCTATTTTTGGGGATTTATTTTCACCCTCCTTAATCATTAATTTAAATGATGGACTTTGCAGATGTTTACCGGATGCAACCCATTTAAAATTTGTTTTAAGGTTTAATCTTTGAGATTTTGAAAGCATCTAATTAATTGATAATTCAAATTAGGTATTAACAATTAACCGTTAACAGTTAACTTGACTCTGCCTACTTGCCTTCTTCTGGAGAGCACTTTTTTACCATCATCAGTTGACATTCTGGCCCTAAACCCGTGTTTTCTGGCTCTTTTAACTTTTTTTGGTTGCCAGGTTCTTTTAGTTGACATGAAGGAGAGTATAACAGATCAATTATTAATGTTCAATCAAGAACGCATAATAAAAATTTATAATTATAATTTTATCTTGATATAGTTTTTAACAGTTTCGGCATCTTTACTGGTGAATAACTTATCCACTAAGATTCGCTCAGATTGTGAATAATCTGTCCTAGATAATTGTTAGTTGATAGCTGTTAATCCTATGGATAACCAAAAAAATTGGGACAAAATTTTAGATCAAATAAAACAAAGCATTTCCTCCGCTAATTTTAGGACCTGGTTTTCCCAAACTTCACTGGAAGAGATTCAAAAAGATAAATTAATTGTTTCTGTACCTTCAGCATTTATTAAAAGCCAGTTAATCGGTAGATACGAATCACTAATTCTTGCATCTGTTGAAAAAGTGTTAGGAAAGAGTTTTAGTGTGGAATATACAATTGATTCTTCTAAATTGAGCAAAAAGCCTGTACCAGAAATCGATGAAGATATCTTCCATATTAGCCAAGGCCCCATAAATCCTCAGGCTACGCTTTTAAATCCAAAATATACCTTAGACTCTTTTGTGGTTGGATTAACAAACAATTTGGCGTATGCTGCAGCCCAAGCAGTAGTTGCAAACCCTGGTGTCTCTTATAATCCTTTATTTGTTTATGGACCATCTGGGGTAGGTAAAACCCACTTGATGCAGGGGATTGGCAACGCATTATTAGCCAAAAACCCTTATTTAAAGCTAATATTTGCCTCCTCTGAGCGTTTCATGGTTGATTTAGTAGACTCAATTCAAACCAAAAGAACCGGTGACTTTCGTCAAAAATACCGCTCATGCGACATTTTATTGATAGATGATATTCAATTTATAGCTGGCAAAGATTCAACTCAGGAAGAATTTTTCCACACTTTTAATGAATTGCACTCTAAAAACGCCCAGATAGTTTTAACTTCTGACCGTCCACCAGCGGAGATGCAAAAGTTAGAAAGCAGATTGTTATCCCGCTTTCAGGGTGGATTGATGGTTGATATCCAACTTCCGGACTTTGATACCAGGATGGCAATTTTAAAGGCTAAATTACAGGAAAAAGGTGAGAGCCTGGATGAAGAGATCTTAAAACTAATTGCCGAAACAGTTGAATCAAATACCCGCGAGTTGGAAGGAAAATTAATCCAGATCCTTCAGATCTCCAAACTTTCTGGACAACAAACTGATTTAGAATTTGTCAAAAGATTTTTAGGTAAGCCAATGATGAGTCATGCCCAGCTTGATCAAAAAAAAGTACTTAACGGAATTATCCAATATTTTAACACCAAAATGAGCGATCTAATTGGCCCAAGACGCCAAAAAGAATTAGTTTTACCCAGACAAATAGCCATGTATTTGCTTTATGAAGAATGTAAATTACCGATGGAAAAGATTGGTCAGATTTTAGGTGGCAGAGATCATACAACTGTGCTTCATGGCATTGAAAAGATAAAAGAGTCAGCTTCAAGAGATAGGGAAGTCCAAAGGTTATTAATTGAAGTTAAACAACAACTGTCCAGTTAGTTTTTAATAGCTAATTATTAATTACCCTCTAGGTTTTATTATCTATAAATTAATAATTTTTGAGTTATCCCCAATTTATCCCTTAGTTATCCACCAACTTATCCACAATTTTAAAGATAGTTTTCAACACAAAATTCACCCGAAACTAAAGCTTGTTTTTTAAAGTTTTAAACATATACACTTACTCTATAACTAGTGATACTAATTATAAATATAAAAAAGTTAATCTCCAAAACAAGTGGATAAGTTATATAATAGGAAACATATAAGATGGAAAATATTGATTTTAAGGTTGTTGGTTTATTAATATTAGGATTTATCATTGCTTATTTAATAGGTAGACTTCAAGGAAAAAGAGTTCAAACAGATATTCCTCAGGATTTTATAGATTTATATAAACAAGTTGAACATCTTCCTTTAAGAATTCTTCAAACAATTCAAGGTTCTATAAATCCCCAAAAAGGCAAAATGGCAGAGCTTCTAACTTACGCTGAACTCCGTTATGATTATGACCGGATAATTCCTTTGGGTTGGCCGATTGACTTTATCGGAATTAAAAATAACGACCGGATTGATTTTATAGAAGTAAAATCAGGTACAACTCATATCTTGACAGAAGAGGAAAAACACATTAAAAACCTAATAGCAGATGGAAGAGTTAATTTTCGTTTAATTAAGGTTAGTGAAGAAGAGATCTCAAAATTTGTTTCTGCCAGGAAAGGGTAATATTAATTTGAAAGTTACAATTTTACAACAGGATTTGCTTCCAAAATTACAATCTGTTTCAAGATCTGTGGGCATTAGGGCAACTTTACCTGTTTTAGCTAATATTTTAATAGAAACTGAAAGTGGTAAGCTTAAATTGTCGGCAACCAACTTAGAATTGGGTGTTGTTAAACTGGTAAAAGCACAAGTTAGTGAGGAAGGCTCAGTTACTGTTCCGGCAAAGACATTTTTAGAAATTATCAGCTCGTTGAACAATAATGAGCTTATTTTAGAGTCTTCTAATGAGCAACTAAAGGTTTCTTCAAAGAACTTTGCAGCTACAATTAACGGTATTTCAGCCTCAGAATTTCCAGCCATCCCTTTGGCCTCAGAAGAAGGAATATTATTAGATGGTAAATTACTAGCAGCCACATTACCAGAAATTACTTTTGCTGCAGCAGCAGATGAAGGCCGTCCAATTTTGACTGGTATATTAACAGAGATAAAAAAAGACTCCTTAGAACTTGTGGCAACAGATGGCTTTAGATTAGCCCATAAAACCGTAGTTTTAGAATCTGGAGAACAAAATTTTAAAGCCTTAATTCCCCGTAGGACTTTTGAAGAGGTGGTTAGGTTAATATCAGAGGATTTAGGAGCAGAGGAGGGTGAAAAAGTTGAGATTTCCACTTCTGAAAATCAAAACCAGATGATTTTTAAGATTGGTCAAACTCAATTGTCTTCTCGTTTGATTGAGGGTCAATTCCCATCTTGGGAAAAGATTGTTCCGCAAAAATTTGAAAACAGAACTATTGTTGAGCGCTCAGAAGCTTTAAAAGCAGTGAAGTTAGCATCAATTTTTGCCAAAGACAACGCTAATGTGGTTAAGTTTGAGACTAAAGATAATGCCTTAAAAATTGTATCAGAGGCAAAAGAGCTGGGTGCACAAGAAACAGAAATTGATGCGCAGGTTGAAGGTTTACCAATTACAATTGCTTTTAATGCCAGGTACTTATTAGATGTTTTATCTGCGGCTACGAGAAGCCAGATTGCAATTGAGTTCTCCGGAAATTTGTCACCAGCTTTAGTTAAGCCAATAGGTGAGGACGAATTAGAGTATGTAATTATGCCAATCAGGTTATCTTAAACACCCCGGTAGGAGATTGTGGAGAAGTGATAAACTTTTTCCTCTGGCCCTAAAGTCTTTTTACCATCAAACTTGGTTTCAGATTTTATATATAGGGTGTATCCCTGGCCTAATTCAAAACTTTTTTTGGGTGTAAATTTAACTGTTTTTTTATCATCGGAGAGCTCCACTTTTAAATCAAGAGCAGGTTCAATTGAGTATCTTAATTCCGGGATACTTTCTAAAGGCATGTTAAAAGATATTGAAATTGATTGGGTTGGCAAAACTATAGTTTCTTCTAGAGGGGAAGGGTTGGTGGTACTAATCCTAGGACTATCATTCTTTTTTTCTGTTAATATATTTTGAGCAGGAGCGCTAGACTGCGAAGCTAAATTGCCAAAATATAAGCCCTTGCTAAAAATAGCAATTAAAATTAAGGCTATAGCTCCCATAATCCAAATAATCTTAGCTTTAATTAGTTTTATCATTTGATTTGCCAAATAATTTTTTCTTTATTTAAATCTACACCAATTTCTTTTAACTTACTGGTTATTTCTGTCTTTAAGCTGCTAATCTGTTTTTCATCACCTTTATCTTTTGGATAAAGTAAAGCGAGTATAGCTGAATCAGTGGCCATATACTCAATCTTCAGATCTAAATAATAGTCTTTTGTACTAATGGGAAGCTGCTTAATCCATTTTTTTGAAAAATAAATCTCTGGATCAACTTGCTCAGGATTCCCTGCTGCATTAAAAGGCATTGTCTTATATTCAAATGGAGTTGGAGTAGGCGCAGGAGGACTAATCTTGATAATTGATTTTTTGGGAGTAAATAGTCTGATTACTAAAAGCAGAATAACTAAAAAAATTAATATGCTTATTAAAATAGTTTTGGCATTTATTCCTCTCATCTTTTCTATTTTACACACATACCTACACCTAAACGAGCTTCAACCCATTGGTTATCAACCCAAACCGCTGTGTGTACATGTCCTATTCCTGAGTAATATGTTCCAACTGTTTCTCCGGATTGTAAAGTCTGATTTTTGCTCGTATCACCACTTAAATGAGTAAGGTCTAATC
>DAHXOS010000086.1 GCA_027364775.1 bacterium | reverse complement strand
CTTATAATTTGGACCACTACAGTAATTGGTACTGCCAGCAAAGCACCGGAGATTCCCAATAATTTTCCACCAATAGACACAGCTAATATCACCACCAAAGGGTTTAATCCAATAGCTTTTTTCATCACCTGGGGGATAACAACATGGCTTTCAAGCTGTTGAACTACAAAAAATGTTCCGGCTACAATTAAAGCTAAAAAGGGGGAGATAGTTAAAGCTATTAAGATTGCCGGGATAGCCGAAATGATTGGTCCAATTACTGGCACAACTTCCATTAAACCGGCAATAATTGACAAAGGTAAAGCATAAGGGATATTTAGTAAGAATAAAGCTACATAAACCGACGAGCCAATTAGAAGTGATAAAGCTATCTGTCCCCGGAGCCATGCACCTAATTTATACTCAATCTGCCTGGTAATCCTTCTAGCTTTAACTTCGTTACCAATAAAAAACTGCTCAATTAATTGATCCAATCTGTCTCTTTCCAAAAGCAAATAAAAAGTTAAAACTGCTACTGAAATAAAAGCTATAAAATTATTAAAAATGGCCAAGGTAAAAGTAACAGCATTTTTAGATATATTATTAACTTGATCCTGAACAAGGTTTTGATCTATAGGACCTAAAATTGATAATTTTCCTAAGGTTTTCGGTAAATTTTGAGCAAGATAAGTAGTCTGTTCAACTAAAGGTCTAATAACAAATGAAAGCAGTACTCCTATTAATCCAATCACCAATAAATAGATAAAAGCAATTGCTAAAGCTTTAGGGACTTTATGTTTAGTTAGCCGGTCTACTAAAGGGGCAAGCGCCGACATAAAAATAATTGCCACAAATAAAACTATTATTACTTCTCTAATTTGCAACAAAGCCCAAAGTAAAGCTAGAAATCCGGTAATAAAAAGGATGGTTTTATGAGAGATATCAACTTTACGGATCATTAGCTCAAATTGTACCAGTCTCTGATGTATTTTTCCACTTTTCTTGAATAATTTTTATCCAAAATATCAAACCATTTTATATCCTTATCTCTTTTAAACCAAGTCATTTGACGTTTTGCATATTGGTGAATTTTATTTTTTAGTTGTTCTTTAAACAATTCAATATTAATTTTTCCTTCTAAATAATCTGCTAAATAGCGGTACTCTAACCCTAAATCCCGCATCCTTTTCAAACTTAATCCCTGCTGATGTAATCTTTGTGCCTCATCTATCAACCCTTGGTTTAATCTGGAATCTAAACGCAAATCAATTAGTTTATTTAGCTCCTGTCTGAAAGTGGTTAAGCCAACTTTTAATATCTTAAATTTTTTACTTTTAACTTCTATTTTTTGATTTTTATTTATGTATGGATACATAACATTAAGTTCAATAGAGCGGGTGAGTCGTCGTTTGTTTTTACTATCTGCATAGTTTAGCTTAGCAAAGGCTTCTTCTGATAAGTTCTTTAATTTCTGTTGCAAATCTTCTAAAGGTAAATTTTCTAACTCTTCCCTTAAAACCGGATTTTCCGGAATTCCTAAATTAGAAAATCCTTCCAATAAACCTTTAAGATATAAACCTGTACCGCCAACAATAATAGGTAACTTGCCCGAGGAAGTAATTTGATTTAAAACATAATTTGCATTATTAATATATTCAGAAACTGTATATCTTATTTTTGAATCTGCTATATCATAAAGCCAAATTTTTACATCATCAACTATCCAAAAACCTTTCTGTTTTTCTACAGTTAAATTTTTACTTGGCATTTTTCCAGTACCTATATCTAAATCCTTATAAACTTGTCTAGAATCACAGGCAATAATTTCACCATTTAAACTTTTGGCAACTTTTAATGCTAAATCTGTTTTACCAGTTGCTGTTGGACCTAGAATAACAAGTAGCTTTTGCATACAATGTATCCAATTATATTAAATTATGTCTAAAATAGCTGGGTTAGTTTTTCTACTGCTTATTTCTACAATTTTCTATTTTAGAATTAATTTTATAACGCTTTACCAACAGTTTGGTTTTTACCAGGGTGATATCTGGTATTTTTATACCTTTTATGGCGACAAAATTAAAGATGATTTTTTCTACCGGATTGAATATCCTGTCGGTTATGTTTTAATTCAAAAATTAAGCTATTTTCTAACTATTAATATCTATAAAGAATTTAATTATCAAAACTTTATGCTTTCACATTTAGTGTTAATTCTTCCAACAGCTTTAGCTTGTTATTTTTTCTTTTTAAAAATATTTAAACATTTAAACTTAAAACAAAATAAGCAATTTCTTTTATTTGTTTTTTCTCCATCATTGGCTATCTACTCCACAATAAACTATGACCTATTTCCAATGACTTTTGTTTTAGGAGCAATTTATTTTTTATTTAAACAGGAATTTAAATTAAGTTTTCTTTTTTTAAGTTTAGGAACAGTAATCAAGATATATCCATTATTTTTAATCCCAATCTTTATATTTTATATGCTTTCAAAAAAAATAAAGTCACTAGAAATTATAAAAAGCATCTTCGTTTTTAGCGCAATATTTTTAATAATTAACTTGCCTTATTATTTATTTAATAAAAGTTTTTGGATTTATCCTTATATATATCAAACTCAAAACCCTGAAAAATCTGATCCAACAACTATCTCTTATTTTCTGTTTCAGACTTTAAATTTAGGATTCTTAAGGACACCCTTTTTAATCTTACTAATTGTTACAGCCTGGTTTATAAGTTATAAATTTTTTAATAAAAAAATACTGTCTAATAAAAACTTGATTTACCTTTGTTTGTTAACTCTTTTTTCCTCGGTTTTTGGCAACCAAGTTTATACACCACAGTATATTATGTGGTTTTTACCTTATATATTACTTACCTCTATTATTCCTTTATTTATCTGGTTTCCCTTTGATTTACTTAATGCTGCTACACGTTTTTTTTACTTTAAATTAAAAACAGATTATCTGCAATTATTTTATATAATCTGGTACTTTAGTGTTTTTTATTACTTAATTTTATATCTATTATTAATAAATTTTGCTAAAAATAAATTAAATGAAAAAATTTAGTATCAAAGGGGCATTATTACTTTTAATTATCTTTAGCTTTTTACTAAGAATTATAAATATTTCTTATCCTAAGACTTTTGTTTTTGATGAAGTTTATTATGTTTTTACAGCCAAACAATATGCTGCAAACAACAAAGACGCTTGGGTTTACTGGACAAAATCTAATGAAAATAAAGCTTATGCATGGGTTAATCCTCCGCTACCCCAAGAGATTATTGCCGTCTCTATTAAGATATTTGGCGATCAAAGCTGGGCCTGGCGATATCCAGGAGTTATCTTAGGAGTTTTAAATATTTACTTAATTTTTTTAATTGCCAGAAAATTGTTTGATCCAAAAATTGGACTATTATCAGCCTTTTTATTTTCCTTTGATGGACTAAACTTTGTCCAATCAAGGACAGCTATGCTTGATATTTATTTAGTTTCTTTTATTTTATTAAGTTTATTTTTTGTGCTAAACAAAAGATACTTTTTTTCTGCATTATTTTTAGGACTAGCTATTGCTTCTAAGTGGACCGGAGTTTACTTGCTGCCTTTGTTAATTTTAATAACCCTGAAAAAGCGCAATTATTTTAAACTATCATTTTTTATAATTATTCCACCAATTGTTTATCTTGCAACTTATATACCTTTTTTCTTATATGGATATACAATTAATAACTTTATAGAATTAGTTAAACAACAAGTTTATTATCACACTAATCTAAAAGCCACACATGATTATGCTTCTCCTTGGTGGAGTTGGCCTTTAAATCTTTATCCTGTTTGGTATTTTGTTGATTATCAAAAAGATAAAATCTCTAATATATTCGCATCGGGAAATCCACTACTTTTTTGGCTGGGATCACTAAGCACTGTGGTAGGAATTATAGAAATTTTTAAAAAAAGATCATTTAACCTATTAATTGTAATTTTAGGTGCCTTGTTGTTTTTACTTCCCTGGGCTTTTTCTCCAAGGATTATGTTTTTATATTACTTTGCACCAGTGATACCTTTTATAACAATTACTTTGGCTTATCAAATTATGAAATTATTAAATAATAAGAAATTTACAGAGGTTGGTAGTTTAATAATCATCTTAATTATAATTTCTTTTATCTTAATTTATCCTTTTCTGGTTGGAATTTATTTACCAAAAGATCTAGTAAATTTATTTTTTGATTTTAACTTTGCCAAAAATCCTTTTAAGAGTTAGGCTCACTTTTACCAAAGATCCACTTTGAACTTGCAGTAGCAGATCTTACTTTTTTAAATGCTTCTCTTAAAACTCTTGATCTTTCAAATTTTTTAGAAACCCTAACAACAGTATCTGTACCTACTTTTGCTCTCTCAGCAATAGCCCGTATTGTTAAGCCTTGCTCTAAAAGTTTTATGATCTGAACCCTTTGTTTGACCATTCGTACCTCAGATTCAGTTAATAACTCCTTAATTAAATTATCGGGGACATCAATATCCTTATCTTCTTGTGGTTTGGACATATAGATACAATTATGGATTAAGAGCTATTAATTATCAATTACTGAATGAAGCTTTTTACTTTACTTGTCTCTTGATGGTTTTTCCGGCTACAAAGCTAGGCAGCTTTTTGGAGGGGATTTGGATTGCCATACCAGTTTGAGGATTTCTACCACGTCTAGCAGCTCTAGATCTAACTAAAAATGTCCCGAACCCGGTAATAATAGTTTTTTCTCCTCTAGTTAAATTATCTTTAATTAAATCAAAGGTTGAATTTACAGCATCTGCAGCAGCTCTTTTTGTAAGGTGTGACTTCTTGGCTACTTTTTCTATTAGTTCATTTTTCGTCATATTTAAAGGCTTATCTTATATTCTTTATCTCTTATCAGTACACAAAATATAGCGGAAGAGGGGAGGTTTGTAAAGGGATTATTTTAGAAACCTGAAGTTAAGAAAGATTCCGTCGCTCTAACTTCTCTAACTGCAGTAATTTTAACTGCACCCGGAACCATCACTTCTTTTTGAATTTGATTACCGATATCATGGACTAATTTTGGCAATTCTTCATCGGAGATCTTATCAGGAACAACTATAATCCTAACCTCCCTACCGGCTTGGACTGCAAAAGCTTTATCTACCTCATCAAAAGATGTGGCAATTCTTTCAATATCTTCTAACCTCTTAAAGTAATCCTGAACATTTTCATGTCTGGCTCCCGGTCTGCCACCTGAAATTGCATCCGAGGTTGCAACGATAATTGACTCAACAGAAGAAAAAGGCTCATCTTCATGGTGTTGAGCAACACAATCAATAACCGGCTGGGGTATACCGTACTGTTTGAGAAAAGCTACTCCTTTTTCAACATGAGTTCCTTCATCACCCTCATAAACAACTTTTCCGATATCATGAAGTAAACAACCCATCTTTACAATATTCACATCCGCACCCAATTGTCTGGCAATCTCTGCACCTACCTTAACCAACTCTAAAGAGTGCTGAATTAAGTTTTGACCAAAAGAATACCTATATTTAAATTTACCCAAAGTCGCCACTACCTCTGCCGGAAGATTAAATATTCCTGCATCCTGGCAAAGCTTTTCACCGGATTGAAACATGATTTTTTCAACATCTTTTTTGGTTGCTTCAACTATCTCTTCAATTCTTTGGGGTTGAATCCTACCATCAGCCATTAATCTCTCTAGAGAGGTTTTAGCGATCTCCCGTCTAATAGGATCAAAAGATGAGACAGTTAGAGTATTAGGAGCATCATCATCCATTAAAAGATCTACGCCCGTTGCCTGTTCAAAGGCTTTAATATTTCTACCTTCCTTACCGATAATCCGGCCCTTCATCTCCTCGTCTTCTAAAGTTACCCTGGAGGTTGTAAACTCTGAAATTACATCATTTACTCCATGATACATTGCCTCAGCTAGTATCTCTCTGGATTTTTCATTGGATTTAAATTTAACTTCATCTTCAGCCTCTCTTACTCTTTTAGAAATCTCTGCACTTAAATCTTTTTCTACCTGTTCAAGCAAAATCTTTTGAGCTTCATCAGTGCTCATTTTAGCTGACTTTTCCAGCTTTTCAATTAAATCTTTCCTCATCTTTTCAATATTTTCTAATCTTTGATCAATAATTTTAGATTTTTGCTCAATCTGTCTTTCACGCTCTTCTAAAATACCTTCTCTTTTTGCAAGTTCAGTCTCTTTTTGAATTAAATTGGAGTTTGAAGGAGCAGAGCTATAATTATCCTGATTAAAGTTTTGTACAGGTCCAAATGTTTTTTTCATCTTATTTTTATTTGAAGAAAGCAATAGGGGAGTGACACCAATTACTTGGCAGGCCTATTTAAATTGTTCTGATTTAAGGAAAACTCCATTTTAATCATAACTTTCTTCATACCTTATAGTATTATACATCAACTTAAGATGTTTATCAATTATTTCTCTGACCAACTCATAACTAAATCCACGCCTCATTAAATACTCTGTAGCTTTTTTCCTAAAATCTTGAGGTTCCAAATTTTTCCATAATTTAAGCTTTTTTTCCAAGGCCTGTTGGGCTAATTTCATCTCATCTATATCAGCCTCTTCCAAAGTTTGATCTATAATCTCACGCTTAATCCCTTTTTGAAAAAGCTCCTGTTTTAAGGCTATCTTGCCCTTCTGTTTTGATTTAGTTCTGGCATCAACCCAAGATCTGGCAAAAGTTTGATCATTTAACATCCCTTTTCTTTTTAGTGTTTGGATTAAAGAATCTATTACTAGCTCACTGTATTGTTCTTTACCTTTAATTCTTAATTCATAATTTTTATTTCTTAAATAATCCCTGACTTCTTTCTCTGTTCTTTGGCGTCTGGCAAATAAGGCATACATCCTTTCCATTAATTTACCAACCTCTACCTCAAATAATATTTTCTCTAAAGTTTGGGGATCTATCTCTTTGTCTTTGATTAATCTAAAATTAACGACCGTATCTTCATCCGCACCAAATGCATATTTTCCATCAAGATAAACATTAAAACGGTGGTGGTTTTTTTTCTGGGACTCAATTAAGGTAATCTTCATTGAAGAAAGACTATAATTGTTGTTGTTCTTCTATTTCCGAAACCGGGGATTGTTCTTCTTCCTGTCCAACAACTAAATGATCTTCCCCTTCTTTAGGTTTATTCCAAGCCGCTCTAATTTCTTTTTCTAATCTTTCGGCTTCCTTAGGGTTTTCTTGTAAATAAGTAATAGATGCAGGTCTACCCTGACCTAACATTTTTTCTCCCCATCTAATAAAAGCACCTGATTTAGTAAGAATTCCTAACTCAATACCTACATCTAATA
>DAHXOS010000081.1 GCA_027364775.1 bacterium | reverse complement strand
TTGGTATGTTAATTATACCTCCTTTAAGTCTTAATATTTTACAGGTAGCAATTTTGTCCTCATTTTTGATAGGATTAATAACGCATTTTCTTCATTGGCTATGCGAATAAAAATATGGTGCGTCAATTAATTGTTATATTTGAGATTATTCTGGCGATTTTATTGATAGTCCTAATTATCTTGCAATCAAAGGGTACAGGTTTAGGTTCTACTTTTGGAGGTGATATGGGTTTTTATGGTACAAAAAGAGGTGCAGAGAAGATGTTATTTACCCTAACTATTATTGTAGCCAGTTTATTTTTGCTTTTATCGTTGGCTAGTGTTGTTTTAAAATAAACTGTCTAAATGAACAAGTTTTCATTAAAACTTAAACCTTTATACCGTTCCATTAAATTATTTTCGGCTTACTTTCAAACACTAATTAAAAGAAAGAAAAAAATATTGCTTCCTGCTGCTATAGCTTTGTTTTTTTTTGTCTTAATTGTATTAAACTTTAATAAAATTTTTACCCAAAAGGTAACTGTTTATGAAGGATTTGTTGGTAGCTATACGGTAGATAATCTGCCAGAGGTTGTCACAAAATTGATGTCTACTGGCTTAGTAAGTATTGATAAAAGCGGACTCGCTAAACCTAACTTAGCATTAAAATGGGAGGTAAATGAGGATGCAACTGAGTATACTTTTACTTTACGTAATGATCTGAAGTGGGTAACTGGAGAAAAAGTTAAAGCTTCAGATATTGATCTCTCAATTGCTGATGCTAAGATAGAAATTATAAATGACCAAACAATTAAATTTAAAATTAAGGATTCATTTAGTCCTTTTCCTACTTTCTTAGCCAAACCTATTTTCAAGAAAAATTCAAACAATATAGGTATAGGTCCTTATAAAATAACCAAGTTAAAAAAAGATCAAATTTTTATTAAGGTACTTACACTAAAATCAGCTGATAAAAAAATGCCTAATGTAGTATTAAGATTTTATCCAAACGAAAAAATATCTAAAAATGCACTTAAGCTTGGTGAGGTTCAAGCAATATTGGGTGTTAATAGTACAAATGAATTTAGTGCTGACAAGAATATTTTAAGTTACTCTAAGACCAACACTAATCAGTTGGTTACCATTTTTTATAATACTAAAGATAAGGTGTTATCAGATGAAAATTTCAGGTTAGCTTTAAGTTATGCAGCTCCCGCTATCCCTAATGAATTAGAAGCCAAAACATCAATTTCGCCTTACTCTTGGGCTTTTAATCCGGATGTTAAAGACTATTTAAATAATCCTGATGCAGCAAAGACATCTTTGGCTAAAGTAGAAAATGGTAAAGACAGTACAATAACTTTAACAACTACAACAAACTTAAAAAATGTTGGTGAAAAGGTGGTGGATGAATGGAATAAGCAAGGAATTAAGGCTGTACTCAAAGTTGAGAGTGGTATTCCTCAAAACTTTCAAGCTCTTTTAATTGCCCACAGTATACCTGCAGATCCAGATCAATACTCTTTGTGGCATTCCACCCAAAGTACTAATATTTCTAAATTTTCTGATCCTAAAGCTTCTCCAAGAATAGATAAGGATTTAGAAGATGGAAGAAAAATTACAGATTTGGAAGTTAGGAAAGCCAGATATTTTGATTTTCAAAAGGTCTTATTAGATCGTGCTCCAGCTACATTCCTTTATTTTCCAAAATATAATGTTTTGTATCGAAAAAAGATTGAGGCACCGTTAAAAAATCTTTTAGAATTACAATTACCTTAAACTATTACTTTTGATACTTCTTAATCTGGCTGTTTAATAACTATAATTTAGTAAATTTATAATAGGTAAAAGGTTATAAAGTATCAGAAAACTAAAGGTTTTATATCACAGCATCTTTTGTAGCGTATAAACTAATCATACCTGATATACCTGAGAGTAAAATTTTGGGAGAAAAAGTTATTTATATAAGTAAACTAAAAAAGGGTAACATTAAATATAATTATGTACGAAAAAAGCCCCTTGCGGGGCTCTTCTCGAGAACTTGCCTACACAAAACTGATATTGCTATCACTTTCTAAATTTAATTTACTTACGTAAAATAAATTAAGTAAACAAGTAAATTTATAATATAAGATATTATATAAGTTGTCAATGGGGTATTTTAATCTTTAGTATAGGTAGATTAGAAAGCTTTTAAAATTACTTATACTAGATATGATAAATATACAAATGTTCACCTTATCCTACTCTGGTTAAAAATCTTCTAAATTGTTAAAATAGAGCAGCTTAGTAAAACGGGCTGCTAGCTCAACGGTAGAGCAGTACCCTCTTAAGGTATTGGTTGTGGGTTCAAATCCCACGCAGCCCACAGATAATGAGTTTTGTCCGTTTTTTGCTAGGGTAAATTATTTATTATCACGCCAAGATTACACTACTTATTTACATCATTACTCAATTCTCCAGCCAAATTTAAAGGTGCTGGACCGGTTGGGGTATCAGTAGGAATACCCATTGCATTAGCTGTTTTATCTATATCCATCACTCCTTCACCTTCTGTACCCTCATCACCTGGGGCAGACCCTAATGGACTATTTTCACCAGCAGAATCATCTACTTTATAAAATTGAGCATGTTTTTTCTGGTCATCATCATTCATAAAAATCACCTCCTTATGTATTGATTTTACTCTAACTAAGATAAGTTAAAATAGAGAAATTAGCAAAGGTTGTGTAAGGTAAAAGAGGTTCTTAAGCTTTAAACTAGCAGTTAAAGTTGGTAGAATTCAAATATTAGACTAAGCGCCCATAGC
>DAHXOS010000078.1 GCA_027364775.1 bacterium | reverse complement strand
TCTGGTATTAATACCGTTAAAAAATATAATCCAATCACATTTATTACCCAGGTAAATAAACCTAAAGTGAGTAAATTTAAAGGCAAAAAGATTACTTTTAACAGAGGAATTACAGCTAAATTAATTAACATTAATGCTGCCGAACCTAAAAGTAAAACTCTAAATCCCCCAACATAAGTTAATCCAGGTACATACTTAGTAGTAATAACTAAAGCAACTAAATTAATTAGATAATTTCTTAAGATTCTTTTCATCTTTTAATTATATCCCAAATTAACTACTCTATTTTAAAAATTGATTAGCTCTTAATTTGCGATGATAGGTTATGGCAAAACGGTGAGATTCATCTCTAATTTTCTGTAAAGCTCTTAAGGCTAAACTCCTTTTAGGCAACTTGATAATTTCTCCTTCCGGTGGATAAAGCCATTCTTCCCTTTTTGCCAATCCAAAAATTGGTATATTCGCTAGTTTCTCTGATGTTTCCTGAACCTTAATACTTACAACATAATACTTAATACTTTCTAATACAGCCCTTACTTGACCTCTACCACCATCTATTAAAAAAAGTTGGGGATATGGCCACTCAGGGTGTCTTAACCTTCTTCTCATCATCTCAGCGTGCATTGCATAATCATTTGGCTTGCCTGAAATATGAATTTTAAATTTGCGATATTGAGACTTATCTATCTCCCCATGAGTTAAAACCACCATTGAGCCGGTAGAATTAGTCCCAGAAATATTTGAAATATCATAACACTCAATTCTCTCCGGCAATTCTTTTAAATTCAGAACTATTTTTAGCTCTTCAAGAGTTTTTTGGTTTTGATCGGCTAAAAAGTTAGGGTTTTCTAAAAAGTGGCTGATGCTGGTTGGTTGCAACAAGTAATTTATACCTCCAATGATCCTTTTTACTTGCTGCGCTTGTTCAAATTTCTGAGCCTCTGCATAATTTTCCATCTCTTTAGTTAAATCATCTATTAATTCCTGTCCCCTACCTTCCATAAATTTAATAAATCGTTTAATTATCAGCTTATAGTCATCAGAGGAAATTAAACCCACACAAGCACCTGGACATAGTTTTAAATGATAATAGAAACAAGGTCTATGGGTCTTATTTTTTGGGCCTGGTGGATTAGAACACCAAGGAAAGACTCTTCTTAATTGCTTTAAAGTATCTCTAGTTGTCCTGGCAGATGGAAAAGGACCAAAAAAATATTTGATTGGTTTTAGATCGGTTTTTCTAGCGGTAATTATCTTAGGGAATTCTTCATTAGTCACACCTATATATAAATAATCCTTATCATCTTTTAAATTAATATTATAAGGAGGCAAATATTTTTTAATCAGATTAGCTTCTAAAATTAAAGCCTGAAGCTCTGATTCTACAATTATTGTTTCTAAACCTTTAATATTTGCAACTAAATGAGAGGTCTTAGATGAGTCCTGAGGATAGTTAAAGTAAGAAGATACACGGTTATATAAATCTATAGCTTTCCCAACATATAAAATATTACCTTGGCGGTCTTTATAAATATAAATTCCTGGTTTATGAGGAATTTTTGATTTTTCTATAAATGAAGGTATCATCCGGGAATTATATCCTAATTAGACTGAAATAGTTATTAAAATTGCTATTTTTTCTTTTTCTTAATTTTTATATTAAATATTTTCTTATCCTGATCTTTAAGATGTAAAATTAAGGTGGTCAAATAAGTTCCAAAAATCAGTAAAAATATTGCTCCGACTGTTATTGATAATCTTTTGTAAGCAAAAAGCGGTTTAACAACTATGCTTTTTTCTATAGTCTTATTATTAACCGGATTTAGCTCGTTATTAATTTTTAACTGTAAAATATCCACGTAGGAATCCCAGGCATAACCGGTTTTTAATGCAACATTCTGCTCAAATGATCCAAGTGGTGGGATATCTATTTGGCCTTTGTCAAATTGTGATAAAACATTTATCCTACCTCCAGATAAAGAAATGCCCCGGACCTGATAGACAATGTTACCCAAATTTTCTATTCTAATCTTTGCTTGAGCTGGCAAGGATGCAAATAGAGTTTCACTAACATCAATAGATAGTCTGACATTTGAAACAGGCTTAAATTCTTTATCTAAAAAGCTAAATTCACTTTTAACAGGTATTGCTACCTCACTAAAAGATGAGGATTGTTTTAATAAGCTGATATGATTTAAATCAAGTTTGCTTGAATAGTTTGCACCCCCTGTTGTTGATTCCCAGGTTGGATCAATCATCACCCAACCGGAATTTTCATCATAATATTCAGGCCATATATCCAAATTACTGTTTGGAAAACACTCAGGTCTAATCTTCGAATTTCCTCTATAACCTAACCCAATATTCTCTCTGGTAGGAATTTTTGCACTCCTAGCAAAAGCAATAAATAAATCTGAGAATTCATAACACTTAGCTTGATTAGTATTATTTAATGCTGTAACTGCTCCTAATCTTCGATATCCAATATTATTTGAAGTATTAAACTGTAAAACAGAAGAAACATACTGATTAATTAAATTTGCCTTATCAGAATTTGTCTTAAGAGTTTTGCCGTTAAAAATTTCTTTTAACTTTTCTTTAATTAAGGGGTTGTCTTTTTCCCAATATTTATCCTGATTAAAATATCTTTGATTGATTTGCATATTTAAATTACGATTTCTGTATAAAGGATTAATAAAGGTTTGAACTTGACCTTTAGCTTCAACAACTTGAGATTTTGTTCTATCAACTGTAAACAAAGCAAGATAATTACCCTCTTCATCTAAAATAACATTGTCTGGCTTAGGTTCTATGGAGCTAATC
>DAHXOS010000074.1 GCA_027364775.1 bacterium | reverse complement strand
CTCTACAACCGTCTTTAAGTATTCTAATTTATTGCCTGTATCGTGATAGATTGCATCTTTTAATTCTATAGCATGAACTACTAAACCATCATTTATCATTCCCTGAAACCCTAAGGTATAGACTAGTTCCTGTCCTGCATCAAGATTCTCTCTAGCCTTTTCTAGATGTGGATATATATCGGATGTTACAACCATCCCGCTTAATATAGCCAGATCTGAGGATGATAATTCTCTGCTACCTGGCTTTTCAATAACGGTTTTTAGCTTTACCACACCTTCCCCTATTTCCTCACCTGCTGCATAACCGTATTTTTTGTAATCTTCAGGTGCATTTTTTCTTAACGCTCCTAGGATTGGAGTACCATATTTTTCGTATGCTGCTATTAATTGTTTGGCACGGGATGGATTAGCATCAATAAAATCATCCCCCCAGAAAACCATGAACGGATCATCACCCATAATATGTTTTGCATTTAGGATAGGCATTGCATTACCCAACGATCCTTTTTGACGAAGATAGATAAATTCAGCCATATCGGATATTTTCCTAACCTCTTCTAACTCTTTTTCTTTTCCACTAACTCTAAGTTTCTCTTCCAATTCAAAGTTGTTATCAAAATGGTCTTCAATTGAACGCTTATTCCAACCTGTAACGATAACTATTGTTTCTATACCGGCCTCAACTAACTCCTCTACCACCCTTTGGATGATTGGCTTATCAACCAGAGGCATCATCTCCTTAGGCATAGCTTTTGTTTGAGGAAGAAATCTGGTTCCAAACCCTGCAGCAGGTATGAGTGCCTTAGTTATTCTTTTGTTCATCTGAGTTTTTTTATACCAAAACTTTCATTTTTATTGAAAAAATGTATTAAGGATATGTATTAAATATTAAACCAGTATTACATACTAAATACTAAGTAATACTTATTTGACCCTTTCAACATATTGACCGGTTCTGGTATCAACTTTAACTTTTTCTCCATTTTTCATAAACATTGGGACTTTAACTACCAATCCATTATCTAAAGTGGCCTCTTTATAAACATTAGAAACAGTATTCCCTTTTTCCTCTGGACCTGTTTCAGAAATCTCATAAATTATGGAATTTGGCAGCTCAACAGTTAAGGCTTCATCACCATTAATTAGCAAAGTAACCTCTAATCCTTCTTTTAGGTATTTGGCTGCATCTCCTAAAATTGAGGCAGATAAAGGAAATTGCTCATAAGTTACAGGATCCATAAAGTTGTATGAGTCTCCTTCGTGGTAAAGGTATTGAGCTTTCTTTTTTTCTACCGATGCATCCTCAACCCTAGCTCCGGTATTAAAAGTTTTTTCAATGATAGAACCGGTTCTTAAATTTCTAACCTTAACCTTAATATTTCCTCCACCCCTACCAATTTTAATATGTTCATAGTTTATAACCTGGAACAATTGTCCATCTTCTGTAAAAACTGCTCCATTCCTTAGTTCTGTTACATTTAATCCCACGCTTACTTACCTCCTTCTATTAATGATACTAAAGTTTTAACTGCTACTCCTGATGCTCCTACAGCTTTGAAAGGTTTTGGCTTCATATCCCAGGCGGTGCCAGCAATATCTAAATGGATCCAATCTACCCCTTTATTAATTCCAGCTTCAATAAATTTAGCAGCGGTTATAGATCCTGCAGCAGAAGGGTGTGATCCTCCATGACCGATATTAGTAATATCTGCCATTTCGGATTTGATCATCTCATTAAATTCTTCATCCATCGGCATCTCCCACATTTTTTCCCCATTTTTAGCTGCTACTTTAATAAATTCCTCTGTAAATTGTTTATTATTACCAAAAACTCCGGTATAAAAATCTCCTAAGGCAACTACTATTGCTCCTGTTAAGGTTGCCAGATCTATAATTTTTGTGGCTTTAAAATCATTTTGAGCAAAAGCAACCCCGTCTATTAAAACCAACCTACCCTCAGCATCGGTATTTAAAACCTCTGCAAATTTGCCTGCATAAGTTTTAACTATATCCCCTGGTCTTTGAGCCCGGCCGTTTACTAAATTCTCAGTAACAGGCATTACGGCTACTATGTTTTCCCTAACTCCTAATTTAGCTAAAACCTGAATTGTAGCTAAGACTGTGGCTGCTCCACACATATCATACTTCATCTCATTCATTGCATTAGCCGGCTTGATAGATAAACCTCCGGAATCAAAAGTTATTCCTTTTCCGACCAAGCCCCATTTTTCCTTTGATTTAGGATTACCAGAATATTCTAATGCAATCATGTAAGATGGTTCATCGGAACCTTGGGCTACTCCCACAAACGCTCCCATACCCTTTCTCTTAGCTTGAAGTTCTGTCAGTACGGTTAGCTTTAACTTATTATCCTTGGCTACTTTTTTGGTAATTCCTAAAAAGTAAGTTGGAGTCATATGGTTAGAAGGCATATCTCCCAACTCTCTGACTAAATTGACTGCTTCCGCTTCAATTAGACCTTTTTTAAGGCCGTCCTGATAACCTCTGTCTGCCTTTTGGACAATTAGCTCAACACCACTAAGTTTTATGCTTTCAAACTCTGATTTAAATCCCTTTGCCGGATTAAAAACTGCCATCTCAGCTCCAATTGCTGATGCTCTGCCTATTTCTTGAGTTGTTAACTTATCTGTTTGAGGTAATAAAAGAGAGATATTTTTAGCCTTAGCACAAAGGGATTTAACAGCCGTCCCTACCCAATTTTGAAGCCTATAAAAATCTAAATCTGTCTTTTTGCCTAATCCTAAAATTACTACCTTTTGGTTTTTGGAAAAAAATATTTGGGATTCATAAAGTTTACCAAATTTAGGATTTTCAGCTAAAAAATCTATTACCTGAGAGTGGTTATAGATATTTTTCTCAGCTTCAAAAATAGGCAGAACTAAATAATCGGCTTTTACATCCGATAGTGGTTTTGTAACCAATTGAATTTTAAGCATGCAGATAATATAGCCAGATCAGGGTAAAAAGTCAATCAAAACTAACGCCGAAGTAACATTCTATAACTATCCATAACCAAACCAACATCTAAATTATCTGTTCTTTGTAACTGAATAAATTTAAGTGCCGCGGGAGAGAGTCGAACTCTCATGACCTTGCGATCAAAGGTTTTTGAGACCTTCATGTCTACCATTCCATCACCGCGGCTTAACACACCCAGAATTATATCAGCCTTAAAGGTATTTGTCATAATTGACTCACCTCTATTTTATCTGTTACAAATTAGGCAAATGAAACTTGTACTAGGTTTAGTAGGTGAAAAAGGCTCAGGAAAGGAAACCTTTGCTCAACTTTTTAAAGAAATTGCTTCCGGTAAAAATGTCACCCATGTTAGGTTTTCCGATCTTTTAAAGGAAACTTTAACTTTTTGGGACATTCCGACAACCCGGGAAAATCTGCAAAAGCTAGCTGTTGTGATGAAAGACGGATTCGGACAGGATACTTTATCCCATGCTATTTATCAGAAACTAATTGGTTTAGAGGTTGAAATAATTCTAGTTGATGGAGTGAGATGGGAAGCTGACGAAAAGTTGATCAGAAAATTTGAGAATAATTTAATGGTTTATATTACCGCAGATTTAATGCTGAGGTATGAAAGGTTAAAGCAAAGAAAAGAAAAAACCAATGAACAAGACCTCTCTTTTGAACAATTTATGAAAGAGGAAAAAGCTGAAAATGAACTGATAATTCCGGCAATTGGCAAAAGGGCAGATGTTAAGCTGGAAAATAATGGCACTATTGAGGAGTTTAAACAAAAAATTAGTGAAATTTATAATTCCAGAATTTTAAAAATTTCTTATTAAATTACCTTATTGGATATTTTCATTAGGCTGCAACAGAGCTTTTTTCCTCCTTAGAGGCAGACTTAGGAGCAGCTGCAGCCCTGGTTTTTTCCATTCCGTAAAACTTAACCCTATCCCCTCTAAAGATTAAGTCTATTTCTCCGGTCGGACCGTTTCTGTGTTTTTCAATTGCTATTTTAATTTGTTCTATTTTCTCCGGGTCCTCGCGGTAAATAAACATCACTACATCCGCATCCTGTTCGATCGCACCCGATTCTCGCAAATCTGCTAACTGAGGCTTTTTAACCCCTCCCCTGTTTTCTAC
>DAHXOS010000073.1 GCA_027364775.1 bacterium | reverse complement strand
ATTCCCCCCTAAGTTGTAGCGCAGAACCTAACCCACCAAAAGGAATTCTAACTATCGGCCGTCCTAAGCTTTCGGCAATCGAATAGGCAAAGGAAGTCTTACCGGATCCGACTAAACCGACAAAAGCTAAAACCGGTTGATGAGGTTTTTGATTTTTCTGTTTATTTAATATTAGTATTGATAAATATTCCAAGATTCTGTCTTTAATAAGCTCCATCCCGTAATGATTTTTATTTAAAATTTGAGCGACTCTTTTTAAGTCAAGGATGTCCAGGCTTTCCTTATTCCATGGTAATTCAGCAATAAAATTTAAATAGTTGATATTACTTTCAACTTCGGCACTAAGAGTATTTGATTTAAGCAAAATATCTAATTTAGTTAAATCAGAGTTAATCTTCTCTGCAAAGTCTTCAGGCATATTAGCAGAATTGAGCTTGGCTTTAAGTTTTAAAATTACCGGGCTTTGGGTATTTAATTGGGCACTTTGTAAATCCATTTATTTATTATTTTATCTTTAATAATCCGTTGATATTTTTATTATGTACTTTTAATTCTATTTTATCTATCCTTTCACCTAGTTTAAATAGATTTACCAGTTTAGGTGAAGCTTGCAGCTTACCTGAAGCTGTGGCATCAAACAATAAATCTTTCAAATTACGTGCTTCTAAAGAAAAATCCTCATTGCTCACACCCTTAACGATAAAGACTGCACTACCGGTTGAATAATTTAAACTTTGAGTAGGTAATCCTGATTGTAAATTAGCCAGTAGATTACTTTTAAAAGCTATTTGTTTATCTTCAATATCTAAAACAACATGAGCCGGAGTTATTTTTTTAACTTTATCTATTGTCTCTTTATTTAAGCTTAATTCTAAACCCAAACTCCATTCCTCTGATATTCCTAAATTCTCTGAAAACTTTTTTACTTTCTGCTTGTCACTTTCTGTAATGTTAAACTTTACTTTTAACTTCTCATCCTCAACAACTAAATCCGCGCTCGATCTTTCTAAACTTAATCCATTAACCGTTAGATTGGGATATTTAAAATAAACTACTCCTAAAATTAATGATAAAACCAAAAAAAAAGTTATAAATAAATAAAAGAGCTTAAATTTCTTTAGCTTGTAGATCATCTACCAAAACTGCCCCTATTGCCACCACCGTTACGTCTACCGCCTCTTCCAGCTCTATTATCACTGTCCCGTCTGTCACGGTTTCCAAAAAATGATCTATTCCCTCCACCATCACGTCTTGGTCCCCTATCATGGTTACCAAATTCCCTTCTTCCACCTTCCGGTCTTCGGCTTTCTGATTCCGGTTTTCGATCATTTCCAAATAACATTGAGAGTCCAACCTTGCCTTGTGCATCAACATCGGTAACCCGAACATGGACTGTCTGTCCTTCTGAAACTATATCTTCCGGTTTTTCTACCCTGTTAGGAGCCATCTGAGAAACATGAACTAAGCCGTCTTTACCAGGTAATATTTCAACGAACGCACCAAATGGAGCTAACCTAACTACTTTACCGTCATATTCTTCTCCAACCTCAATCTTTTTAAACATTGTCTCAATTGCAGCTAAAGCCTGTTTAATAGCCTTATCATCAGTTGAAGACACCATGACCGTTCCATCATCTTCAATATCAATCTGAGCACCGGTTTTGGCGATAATCCCATTAATTGTTTTTCCACCTGAACCAATAAGCAAACCAATCTCTTCTGGTTTAATATGAGTTACTTCAATCTTAGGAGCATACTTAGAGATCTCTGCAGGTTTAGGCATTACTTCCCGCATCTTGGCGATAATAAACTCTCTGGCATTTTTACCCTGTCTTAATGCTTCTTCAACTATCTCAAAAGTTAATCCATCTAACTTTGTATCCATTTGAATACCAGTCACACCGTTAACAGTTCCAGCCACTTTAAAGTCCATCTCTCCATAAAAGTCTTCAGTAGCCTGCATATCGGTTATTACCTGAAATTTCTTAGGATCATCGTGATTGGTAATTAATCCCATTGCAATACCAGCAACCGGTTCAATTGGTACTCCGGCGTTCATTAAGGCTAAAGTTGAGGCGCAAATCGAAGCCTGCGAAGTTGAAGCATTAGCTCCTAAAACTTCTGAAACCACTCTAATGGCATAAGGAAACTCTTCATTAGATGGTAAAACTCCCAGCAATGAACGCTCCACTAAATCGCCGTGACCAATATCACGCCTGTTAGGAGAACCTATTCTTTTTACCTCACCGGTTGAAAAAGGATTGATACTCATATTGTAATGGTGCATAAAACGCTTAGAACCCTCACCTTCCATACCTTCCAAAGTTTGAGCCAAAGACATTGGACCTAAAGTTGCAACCGATAATACCTGGGTATCTCCTCTTTCAAAAAGTGCACTACCGTGTGCTCTGGGTAATAAGCCTGTTTGACAATATAGATCTCTCACCTGATCCATCTCTCTACCATCAACTCTTTGGTGCTTGTTTAAAATTGTATCGGTCATAATCTCTTTGGCAACTTTGTCAAAGATTGCTGAAACTTGTAAAGGTGTTAGGGTCATGGTAAATTTTTCTGATAGCTCAGCTTTAATCATATCTCCTGTTGCTTCATTCCATTTATGTTCTGTATCTTTTAATCCATTTTCAATTTTCTCTCTGATTGTTTCTTTTGCTTCTTTTAATAATTTCTCATCTAGCTGTTCACTTAAGGCTGTAACTTCAAGCTTTGGTTTCCCAGCTTCTTTAACAAATTCATTAATTAAAGCAATAATTTTTTGTGATTCTTGGTGAGCTTGTTTTATCGATTCAAAGACCACTTCATCTTTAATCTGTTTACCTTCAGCCTCAATCATCACTACTTTTTCTGCAGTAGAGGCAACGGTTAAATTAAAATCGAGATGATCTAAATCTTCAAGCTCCGGATTAATTAAAGTAACACCTTCTTTTTGACCTAATCTGGTAACTCCGATTGGACCTTTAAAGGGTAATGAGGATGCGCTCAAAGCTGCTGAGGCGCCAATAAACCCAACCACTGC
>DAHXOS010000068.1 GCA_027364775.1 bacterium | reverse complement strand
GCAGTGTGGTTGCGCCCATGCCAATGCAGTTAGAGGCTTTTATAAGTTTATGATCCAAAATTACGGTGATAAATATAGTGATGAACAGTTAATCGGAGAATCTCACCGTTGGTATGCTCTCTGGTATCCTAAAGGAATGTTAGAAGATTATCTTTTGGCAACAGGTAAAGGAGATGTTTTAGGTCATCAAACACACGGTGGAGCAGGAGTGGATGGGAGACATGGTTTATGAGCAATAAAAATGCCTTAGGCCTATTTATTTTAATATTAATTGTAGGAGGAATAATTACTTTTAATAATTTTAAAAATGCAACCTCAAGCAATGTAAATAAATCTACTAAAATAATAAGTAGCTCTTCACCCTCTCCTACCTTCCCTCAAGGTACTATTTTAATTAAGGGTTTTAATACTGGTTTTACACCCAAAGAAATTACTGTTAAACAGGGAGATACAGTCAAGATCCGATTGGTAAGCGATGATTCTCCCCATACATTTACGATTGATGAACTGGGAGTTGATCAGCAGTTTAATTGGGGTAAGGATGTTGATGTAAGTTTTATAGCTTCTAAAAAAGGTACTTTCCAATTTTATTGCCGGGTACCAGGACATAAAGAGGCTGGAATGGTTGGAACTTTAACAGTTATTTAAAATGGAGGTTGCAATCGGTTTAAAAACAAAGATTAGCTCAATTATAAGCTCTTTTTTGTCAGTACTTGGAATTTCTGGTAGTGGTGCACAGGCAGTTTGTCAGACAACCTGTTCTGCTGGAAGTAGCATCTTGCCTTTAATTGGCATCTCATTATCTGCTACACCATTTGCCTTTTTAGAAGAATATCAATTAGTAATCTGGTGGGTAGCTGCTGCATTTTTTAGTGTATTATTGTATCTTTATCTGATTCATAAAATCCATACAAAATTAGATTTATCTTTGCTTTGGGTTAATGGAGGCTTGCTAACAATTGGATTTCCATATTTTAGGAATACTCAGATATTGCAGGTTTTTCTCTGGGGAGGACTGGGTTTAGTGATTGTTGGTCTTTGGCTAATGCTTACCTATAAAAAAATTGTTATCCAGTTTGGAGAATAGTTATGAAAGAGAACTTTCAGCAAACAGTTTGGGAGATAAATTTAACAAAGACAGTAGTATTATCACTTATCACTGTAACCTCAATCTTAGCAGCTATTATTTTTATTATTATAAAATCGGGCTCGACTATACAAAGTTTGGTAAAAGTTAATCAGGCAACAAACCCTCTGATAACTATTTCAGGTATTTTTGATTATATAGACTTTTTTATTTTTATTAGTCTTAGCATATCTCTTATTGCCTGGCTTAAATTTTTTGTATTAAAAGAAAAGCATTTAGTAGTGATAAATAAAGAAAAGGACAATAACTATAGTGCACTGAAGAAAGCTGTACAAAATACTTCTGGAACTTTCCCCCTCAAAATAAGTACGATTTTATTTTCTGTAATAATAGTAGGTTTTATAATCAATCAGTTAATAATGAATAAATTAGGACTTCTAGGTCAAGTCACACTTACTCAAAAGACAACTAATGTTCAAAATGAGATCTCTAAACCAGTTACTAAACTTACATCTTCTGGTAATAGCCTTGATCAAACTTCTAAAAGTTATCAGACAAGCTTAGGTTCTCAGCATATCCATGCTGATATGAAAGTGTATATAAATGGCCAGGCTTTGGATTTTGCACAACCTCAGTACTATATGAAAAGCAGCTTGTTACATTTAGACTATAATCAAAATAAAGAAGATGCCTCAAGCGTATTACATATGCATGCCAAAAAAATACCTTTATGGTTATTTTTTAGAAGTTTGGGGATGAGGTTAGAAAAGGATAGCTTTACCAATGCTAATGGACAAGTATTTAAAAATGAGTCAAGTTCTTCTGATTCGCAAAATAAAAAAGGTAATACCTTAAAATTTTATCTTAACGGTCAAAAAGTTACTTCACTAAGAGATTATAGCTTCCAACCCCAAGATAAGATTTTAATAAGCTATGGCCCAGAGAACGATTCTAGTATACAAAACCAGATAGATTCTGTAACTAGTTTTGCCAAGGATCATAAATAAAATGAACAAAAAATACTCCTACAAGGTACCTGAGAGTGAACCTGAGTTGAATCTATTTACTAAATATCCGCTAAAAATAATAAAATTCTTTAGTAATATGTCTACTGAACAAAAAATTATTTTAAGCGGTACTTTGGCTACCTTAATCATTTTAGCCGGAGTTACATGGTTGGCTTATCAACCTACCAAGAGGTTGCAAAGTCCAGCCTTAGGTAAAGAGATGCCTGACCAAGGAAGTCCACACATAGCTGTGGGAGAACAACATCCTCCCTATAATTCTAATCCTCCTACAAGTGGGTGGATGTATGGAGAGACGGCTGGACCTGGTATCAAAGATCAAGAAGTACCTGATGAAAGATTACTTCACAGCATGGAACATGGGGGTGTAATAGTCTACTATAAAGCAGATTTATCCCAAAACCAAATAGATCAGGTTAAAAAAGTTTTTAATGATGCATCAGGTAAGAAGATTTTAGTTCCCAGAAAGAATCTTGATGTACCTGTTGCACTAACTTCCTGGAGAAGGCTTTTAAAGCTGCAAACTATAGATGGACTAAAAATTAAAGAATTTATTAATATAAACAGTGGGAGAGGATTAGAAAACGGCCCTATCTAATTAAATAATCAATTGGTAAAGCTATTTATCAGTAACTAATAAAAATACCTACTAATAAACAGTACAACTTAGGTATAAATGCTACAGATTATTCAGATCTTCATCTACTACCGTAAAGTCATCTGCTGATGAAGAGGCATCTAGAGCATTAAGTTGAGTTTCTAAGTTTACATCAGCAGCTTTTTTAATTGGAGCTTTAACTTGGGTTTGGATAGGTACTGTGGCAACTTTTGCCTGTTCTTGGAGGTACCAATATAACCCCCCACCTGTAGCTAGCAGTATTACCAATAATCCTACTACCATAAAAACCTTCATATTTAGTGATGAAGGGGCTGATGCAACAATTGTTGCTTCAACTTTAGGTGAGGCTTGATGAGGTGTTGCAGCAACCGAAGCAGGAG
>DAHXOS010000064.1 GCA_027364775.1 bacterium | reverse complement strand
TATTAGGTTATGATTTTCTTAATCAAAATAATGTGCAAATTAATTTTAAAGATAGAACTATTTCAATTAAAAATTTAAATATTCCTTTTGTTAATAATGATCCTATTAGAACAGTATCTGTAATGGAAGACATAACTATACCTGCTAGGTCCAATATGGTGTTCACTTGTAAATTAAATGAAGTTGTTAATACTCCTGTTTTAATTTCTAATGTTTTATTAGAACCCAAGGAGTTTTCAACTGTTGTTCATTTCGCTCGTAATATTACACCTGTAATTGATGGTAAAGTTATAGTCTGTTGTTTGAATCCCTCTTCAATGGATGTTGTATTACATTCTGGTACTGTTGTAGCAACTGCTGAAGATAGTAACACAGTTATGGTTCTCAATGCTAATGCCACAAATTCAACTACTAGTAATGGACCACCACAATCTCAGTTGAAAGAATTAGTATTAGAGGCTGAAATTGATGAAAAACAAAAAGAAAAATTATTTAAATTATTGAACAAATATAGTGATATATTTTCATTAAATGGTGAATTTGGTCATACTAATTTGGTTAAACATAAAATTAACACTAGTAATGCAAATCCAATTTCAAGAAGACCTTATAAAGCCACACATGAAGAAAATAAAATGATTAGAGATGAAGTGAAAAAAATGCTTGATAAAGGAGTTATTCGTGAATCAAGTTCTCCTTGGGCTGCACCTGTTGTTTTAGTTAAAAAAAAGGATGGTTCTATAAGATTTTGTTGTGATTATAGAGCATTAAATAATGTAACAATTAAAGATAGTTATCCTTTACCTTTAGTTAATGATGCTTTAGATACTTTATCAGGTTGTTGTATGTTTAGTACATTTGATGCTATTTCAGGATATTGGCAAATTGAAATGGATCCTAAAGATAGAAATAAAACTGCTTTTATTACAAAAGATGGTTTATGGGAATTTAATGTTATGCCTTTTGGAGTAACAAATGCACCTGCTACTTTTCAAAGATTAATGGATTTAATTATGAGTGGTTTAAAATGGAAAAATGTAATGATTTATTTAGATGATATTGTTATTTTTAGTAAAACTTTTGATGAACATATATCAATTATGGAAGAAGTATTTCAAAGACTTCGTAATGCAAATATTAAATTAAAACCTTCAAAAACAAAATTATGTAAAAAAGAAATTGCTTATTTAGGGCATGTTATTTCTGCAGAAGGTGTGAAGGTAGATAGTTCAAAAATAGAAAGTATTCAACAAATTTCTGTTCCTAAAAATGTTAAAGAGGTACAAAAATACCTTGGTTTAGCAGGTTATTATAGAAGATTTGTTAAAGATTTTTCAAAAATTGCTTCTCCTTTATTTAGACTATTACAGAAAGATGTTAAATTTATTTGGGATGAAAAATGTCAAATTGCTTTTGATACACTTAAACAATGTTTAATTTCTTCTCCTATTTTGAAATTACCTAATTTTGATCTTGGATTTCGTTTAATTACTGATGCTTCTGGTACAGGTATTGGTGCTGTTTTGGCTCAAGTTATTGATAATAAAGAACATGTTATTGCTTATGCTTCTTCTGCTTTAGATAAAAATCAAAAAAATTATACAACTATGGAAAAAGAAGCCTATGCTTTAGTTTGGGCTGTTAAACATTTTAAACATTATTTACATGGTAAAAAGTTTGAAATTATTGTTGATAATAATCCTTTAACTTGGCTTAAAACTGCTAAATTTACAAATGCTAGAGTTATGAGATGGGCTATTATGTTACAAGATTATGATTTTGAAGTAAAATACAGAAAAGGAACTAATCATTCTAATGCTGATACATTATCTAGAATGTTTGAAGTTAATGTTATTTCTAATCAAAATATGGATGATGATGAACAAATAAATGGTTTAGAAAATTTAAAAGAATTACAACAACGTGATCCTGAAATTCAAGAATTAATTGAAAAAGGAAAAAGTTTTGAAATGATTGATGGAATTTTATATTACATTTCAACTGATTTAAATCGTAGATTTGTTAAACGTAAAGTGATACCTACTGCATTAAGAAGTAAAGTATTAAAAGCATGTCATGATGAACCTACTTCAGGTCATTTAGGTTATGTTAAAACTTTAGAAAGAATTAAATCTAGATTTTATTGGCCTAATTATAGAAGAGAAGTTGAAAATTATGTAAATACTTGCACTAAATGTTCAAGTAGAAAATCTACTCCTCGCAATGTTGGAAAACTTTCCTCTATACCTGTTGGTGAACCATTTGAAATGATTGCAGTTGATATATTAGGTCCTTTTGTGGAATCTGAAAAAGGGAATAAGTTTATTGCTGTTTTTTCGGACTACCTAACCCGTTTTCCTGAAGCTTTTGCTATTCCTAATTCTACTTCAGAAACAGTTGCTAAATTGTTAGTTGAAGAAATTGCTATGAGATATGGTATTCCTCAAAAATTACTTTCTGATCAAGGAAAAACTTTTATGTCAAAAGTTGCAAAAGATATTTATAGAATTCTTAATATTAAAAAGATTACCACAACTGCATATCATCCTCAAACTGATGGTTTAGTAGAAAATTTTAACAAAACTTTGGCTACAATGTTATCAATGTATACAAATGAAAATCATACTAATTGGGATGAATATATTCCTTATGTTTTATATGCTTATAGAACTTCTGTTCATTCTTCTACAAAGTTTACTCCTTTTGAATTAATGTTTGGTCGTCAACCTCGTTTACCTATTGATATTGCTTTATCTGATAATAATGATACTACTCCTAAAAATTGGTCTGCTGATGATTATCGTAAAATAGTTAATTCTGGTGTAGAAATTATAAGAAATGAAGCAAGAAGAAATATTAGTAAGGCTCAATTAAATCAAAGAATGTATTATGATGAAAGACACAAAGATCAAGAATTCAATAAAGGTGATTTAGTTATGTATTACAGACCTATTAGAAAGAAAGGTTTAACTACAAAGTTGCTTCACAAATGGTCTGGTCCTTATGTCGTGAAAAAGAAAATGTCTGCTATAACTTATAGATTGAAATTAATTGGTGCTAAAAGTAAAACTATTATTGCTCATGTATCAAATTTGAAACTTTATAGAGATCCTAATACTAGACCTTATGCTGATACTGATCATCAAGAAGATAGAAGTGATGCTCTTAATGACACTGCTAGTATTGGC
>DAHXOS010000049.1 GCA_027364775.1 bacterium | reverse complement strand
GTATAAGCACTTCTTGATATATCTCTGTCCAATTTAAAAACAAAGAATGAAAAAAATAAAAATACAATTACACTAACTAAAAATCTAAAAAATAATACTGTGGGAAAAATTTTTAATGCATTAGCTTTTTCTATGGAAATTTCTCTTGTCAAATACCTTGTAAAACCCAAGTCAGTAATGGTTGTCATTAATGAAAAATAAGAAAGAGCCAAACTATAAATTCCAAAATTATTAACACCTAATACTCTGGCTATATATAATACATAAAAGAATGAAATTAACTTTGTAAAAATTTGAGCTATTAAAAGATATGAGGTATTTTTCAGAATTTTAGCCATTATTTAGTTTAGTTTAACAAAAAATATCTTGCGGTTTCTTTAGATCAAGTGACCACTGAGGGATTTGAACCCCCGACATCTGCAATGTGAATGCAGCGCTCTACCACTGAGCTAAGTGGTCATTACTTTTAAAAGTAATAAACGGAGTTAATTATATTACTAATCTGTGCCTATTGCATACTCTAATCTAGCTTGAGATAATGTCTTAGTTTATGGATAATAATTTTTCTTCTTTTGAAGATCAATCAGGACAACCAACATTAAAAGATCATTTAATTGAATTTTTTGAACTATTAATAGTTTTTGCTGCAATTGGCTCAATTATTTATTGGCAAATAGCCCAACCTCATAAGGTTTCAGGTTTATCGATGTATCCTAATTTTAATGACGGCGATTACATAATTACAGATAAAATAACTCAAAAATTTAATGAATATAAAAGAGGAGAAATTATAGTTTTTAAGAAAAAAGATAAAAGTGATGATTATATTAAAAGAGTTATTGGTCTACCTGGTGATAAAATTAGAATTTCTGAAGGAATTGTTTACTTAAATAACAAAGCCTTGGATGAGCCTTACCTTAAAAATAACAAATATACCCAACCTGGATTATATATTTCCGAAAATCAGGAATTAACATTGCCTAAAAATAATTATTTTGTATTAGGAGATAACCGCAACGTGTCCTCTGACTCCAGAGAATGGGGTTTTGTAACCCGGGATGAAATTAAAGGTATAGTTTTTTTCCGTTATTGGCCTAGTGAAAAAATCGGATTTTATCCTGCTCAATATGAGATAAAAAATTAATCGTAATTTTGATTTTGAGAGTAGTAAGCAGTAATTGCTCTATAAATATCTTCAATTTTAGAATTTGTCTCCTCCGGCTTACCATCCAAACGGATCTCTAGCTTTGCAGTAGTGCCAGTTAAAGAATATTTAACTCTAGCCTTATCTGTACCATTACCACCAGCAATCAGACGCTTTAAACCCTCTTCAATCCGGTCAATATCTTCACTAACAATCCTCATTAGCTGAGGGGTTGAACCCTTTTTAGGACCCATACCTACCCTAGCTCTCATCTTTCTAACCAAATCTTCTGTACCACGCACTGATAGACTCCTTCTTAAAACTTCTTTATAACCTTCAATAATTAAATGCGGATCTTCTAAAGCTGCTAGTGCCCTAACATGACCTTCTGTAGTTTGACCAGACATTAAGGCATCCTTTAATGCATCAGGTAAGGTAAGCAACCTAATAGTGTTTGAAATATAAGATGGGGATTTAGATACTCTTTGAGCAATCTCTGCATTAGTTAAATTAAATTCATCCATTAGTCTCTTATAAGCTTGGGCCCTTTCTAAGGGATTTAAATCAACTCTTTGAACATTCTCAACAATTGCCATTTCCAACATCCCCTGAGGAGTTGTCTCACGGATAATAACAGGGACTTTTGGCAAACCAACCAACTTTGATGCTCTCCATCTTCTTTCACCGGCAATAATCTGAAAACCTGCAGGTGTTTTAGCAACCACAATTGGTTCTAAAATGCCATGCTCCCTGATTGACTCAGCAAGTTCGGCTAAGGACTCTGGTGTAATTAAACCACGAGGCTGCAAAGGATTAGCTTGAAGTAAGTTAATGTCTAACTCAAAGATTCTTTCGTCGGTACTATCCATTAATTTTAAACAATATTAATAACTGTTTTACCTAGTTTCTTTTTGAATTCAACCTTGCCAGATTCAACTGCATAAATCGTAAAATCATTACCCTCTTTTGTACCTTTGCCTGGATGATATTTATTCCCTTTTTGCCTAATAATAATATTGCCATTAATTACAGCTTCCCCGCCATATTTTTTGACACCAAGTCTTTTTGATATTGAATCTCTATTTTTCTTTGTTGTACCACCTGCTTTTGTATGTGCCATTTGGAAAGAGCCTCCTTAACTCCTAATCAATAAATAGTTTTTAAAAACACATGTCTATTGTTCATACTATATACGCCGTGAAAACAGTTGTCAACTATTTAGACTTTTCCACAGCTTTAGTTACTTTGTCTTTCTTTACTGTATTTCCAGCTTCATTAATTTTAAAAACAATTTTAGATACTACTCTTCTGGAACCTCTAACTTTTCTGGTATTAGCTTTAGCTGAATAGGTTGCTACTCTGATTTTTGGTTCTCTTTTATTCTCCAATATCTCAAAGTTAAGTTTTTCCTTTAAATAAGGGTTACCAACTTCTAACTTATCGTTTGCTAAAAGCAAAACTTTATCACACTCAAAATTTTTGGTTTCTACACCTAAGCTATCAACTGTAAAAGCTTTATTAGGCTCAACTTTATATTGACGGCCGGCTATTTCTACTACTGCGTATTTCATCTTAGGTTGAAATTGTACCTTGATTTAGGATCAGAGTCAACACTTTATAGGCTTCTGTTGAAAATCAAAACACTAAATTTTAGTTTATTTATAACCTTGAGCTTGAAGTTCAAACAATTCTGCATATATACCCTTTTCTTTCATTAATTGCTTATGAGACCCTTCTTCTATAATCTTTCCGCCATCTAATACAAGTATTCTATCGGCGTTCCTTACAGTTGAAAAACGGTGTGAAATAATTATTACTGTTTTTTCATTTTGCAATTTCTGCACTTTTTCAAAAATTTCAGCTTCCGACTTAGCATCAATAGCTGAGGTAGGCTCATCCAATATCAAAATTGGTGCATCCCTAAAAAATGCCCTGGCTAAAGCTACCTTCTGCCATTGACCTCCAGACAAATTAACCCCATCATCAAACATCTTTCCTAAAACCTGTTCATAACCTCCTTTTAACTCATCTAAAAAACTTGCAGATCCTGACTTATAAATTGCAGATTTTAGAGCCTCAGCGTCATTTCTTTTTTTATAATCACCAAAAATAATATTCTCTTTGAAGGTAAACTGATACTTAATAAAATCCTGAAATAATGCACCAATTTGCTGGTGCCACTTCTCCAATGAAATTTCTTTTAAATTAACTCCATTTATAATAATTTCCCCTTCATTTACATCGTAAAATCTTAATAAAAGTTTAATTAATGTAGTTTTTCCTGCTCCATTTTCTCCCACTAATGCAACCTTCTCATGGCTATTGATAGTTAAATTAAAGTTTTTAAGGATATCTCGGTCAGTATCAGGATATCTAAATGTCACGTTTTTAAACTCAATCACGGCAGGAAAAGGTGTACTTGGTATTTCTAGTGGGTTATTTATATCTTCAATTATTTTTTTATAATTTAAAAACTCTAAATACCTTTCTATGTACTTAAATCTGATACTTAATGCTGAATGAGTATTAAGCAAATCAAGAATACCACCACTAAGATTAAGCGCTTGCTGAAAATATAAACTAAACTGACCTACAGTAATTTTATTGGTTAAAACAGCTAATAAATTATAGGCTTGAATTCCAGTAAGAACAAATAAATGTAAGATATCACTATATATAATAGTCTTTGTTTGCTTACCAATAATCTTCTCAAAATCATTAAAATAGCGAAAATTATGTTTTTCAATTTTAGATATTAGTTCATCGCCATTTTTAAAAATGGCGATTTCTTTTGAGGTGGAATCAAGAGAAAGCAAATCCTTCACATAATCTAAAACTCTTCTAACATTAGCTCGTGTTTCCATCATAAAGGGCAGAATTGCAAATCTAAATTTATTTAAAGACTTTGCTAGTGGAAGTGATGAAATTATAAGAACTGGTATAAATATCCAAAATGTTTTAACTAAAACTAAAGCAGCAACCAGAACTCTAGAAATCGAGTTAATATAACCAATAAGAAATTGTAGATAATCCACTATATTTTCTCTGGATGTATCCATCTGAGTTAATAAACTTTGGAACTTCGTAGACTCAAAAGTAGCAGGATCTAAAGTTACTAATTTTTTAGTTATTTGTAGTCTTAAGTAGTCATTTAACTTGTAATTACTAATTCTATCCTGAACTAAGTTAATATTTACAAAAACTCTTCTTACTATCGATGAAATGATATAAACCATTGCTAAAATCCCCAACTCCAGGTAAAGATTACCTGCAGGACGTAGAGTTAAAATATCTATCAATCTGGATAACAAAAAAATCTGAATAAACGGGTAAATAGTACCTTCATATACTTGCTTTATTACAAAAAATACAGTCCAATAACCATAAGCCTGCCAGGAAATTTTAAATACATAAAATCCATATTTTAAAGCTTTAAGCATAAATTTATGTTAACTTATTTAAATAGATGAAACAATTAAAGATTTCCGAATGGACTAAAAATAGGGATCTTTCTTTTTTGTAAGCCAAATTTTGTAATTGAGGCTATTAATCCCAAGGATGTTAAAGTAGTTATCATTGAACTTCCACCATAAGATAAAAGTGGCAAAGTAATTCCGGTAATTGGCAAAACTCCAATATTCATACCAACATTAATTGTAATCTGGAAAAATAACATACCAGTTACGCCAATTATTATCAGCTCACCAAAGCGGTCACCAACATGAGATAAAGTTTTAAATAAATACAAGAAAATAATTAAATAAAGGATGAGTACAAAAGTTGCTCCAATAAATCCCAGCTCTTCAGCAATGAAAGCAAATATAAAATCTGTTCTAAATTCAGGCAAAAATTGTAACCTTGATTGTGTCCCCCGACCAATACCTCGTCCTAGAAATTCTCCTGAACCAACAGCAATTGTAGACTGAATAACTTGAAATCCTATACCTTGAGAGTTAGTACTAGGAGATAGAAAACTGGTAATTCTCTGCTTTTGGTAACCCTGCAGTGTAGAGTAACCTATAGGGGCAATTAAAGCAGCTATTAAGAATAAAGTTAGCAGCTTTTTAAGTGAAATATTTGAAGCAATTAATAATGAAAACCATATAAAGCCCACAGTTAAGGTTGTACCCAAGTCAGGCTGCCGGAAAATTAGTACAACTAATGGAAGTAATATTAGTAAACTTTTACCAATATTACGCCAACTGGGTAAATTTTTAGACCAAAAATGAGCTAATGCCAAAATTAAAATTGGTTTAGCAAACTCAGAGGGTTGAAAATTAAAAAAACCCACAGAAATCCATCTTACAGACCCCCTGGTTTCAAATCCTAAAAATAACGTAATTATCAGAGAAACTAATATAACAATATAAATAGGCTTAATTAACACTTTTAAGGACCGGTAATCAAATTGTCTTAAAATAAGATAAAAGATTAAACCAATTAAAGCGGATATCCCCTGAGCTATAGCTAAATCTGCATTAGATGAGTATATAACTGTAATTCCTAATGATAATAGTAATAGGACAGGAATAATCATTAAACTTTATTAACTTCTAATTTTTTAGCCTCGGTAATTGAATCTGCAGCAGTAGATGTTAAAACCAACTGTTGAAATTTTTTAGGCCAGGTAGGAGCTTGAATTGTAATCCGATCTTTAAGAGTAAGATTACTTTCTTTTCTTAATTGTTGTATTTGCCTAATTAACTCTCTAGCCTCACCTTCTTCCTTAAGTTCAGGGGTAATATTTATGTCTAATTCAACCCTTAGTTCTGAGGCTTTATTGTACTCAACTGTCTTAACATTTAATTCATCGGCAATAATCTGCTCTAATTCTTTATCTAGCTGAAGACTACTTTGATAAGTTACACTTGCTAGAGGCTGTCTTAATTTTATCTCTGCATCCTTTCTTTTAGCATGACCCAACTCTACAATCTCTCGAAGTAGTTTCATATCTTTGACTAGTTTATTATTGAGTAAATCTTTATCTCCTAGGGGATAATCTGTTAAATGAACCGACAAATCCCCTGTTAAATTTTTATATATCTCTTCAGATATAAACGGCATAAAAGGAGCTAACAACTTTGATAAGGTTACTAAATTACCATATAAAACACTAAGGACCATATTTTTTTCTTCAGAGCTTGCATTAGGTCCTACTCTATCTCTACTTCTCCTGACATACCAGGTTGATAAATCATTAACCACAAACTCTTCAATTGCCCTAGAAGCCGTTGCAGCGTCATATTTTTCCAGGGATTGATTAACTAATAAAACAAGTTCGGTTAATCGGGCTAAAATCCATTTATCCAATATCCTTAACTCCTCTTTTTGGGCTTTACAACTCCAATTTTCAACTGAAGCTTTATCTATAAAAAACTTATAAACATTCCATAAAATCAGATAATATCTCCTTCTAATTTCATCAGTCATGTTATACCCAAATCTTAAATCTACTTCCGGATTGGAAGTTACGTATAACCAGCGCATTACATCAACTCCTGCTTTATCTGCAGCCTCATTAAACTCAATGGAATTACCAGTTGATTTATGCATAGGATTTCCTTTTTCATCAACCAAATTTCCAAAACCTAATAAATTTTTAAATGGATTGGTTCTTTTTAAAGCTGTACTCATTGCAATTAGAGAATAAAACCAGTTCTTAAATTGACCAGGAAAACCTTCCGTCACAAATTCAGCAGGAAACCACTCTTCCGGCATAGTAGAAAAGGGCACAATTCCGGCATCCAACCAAGGATTACCCACATCAGGGATTCTAGAACTTAAATTACCACATTTAGAACATTTAATCTTAACCTGATCAATCCACGGTTTATGAGGAGAATGACCATCAAACTCAGACCAACCTTCAACAGCTCTTTTCTTTAGCTCTTCATAACCTCCAAGAACCTCAAACTCATTACACTCAGAACATACCCAAATTGGCAAAGTCAGACCCCAAAACCTTTTTTTAGAGATTAACCAGTCGTGTAAATTATTTAACCAATCTAATTCCCTATCATAACCCCATTTTGGCATCCAATTGATATTTTTGATGACTTCCTTCATCTGATCGCGGTAAGTTTTGCCAGAATCATCAGTTCGATCAACCGCAATGTACCATTCATCAACAACCCTCCAAACCAGCTCAGTTTTACACCTCCAACAAGCGGGATAACGATGAGTATATTTATAAACCTTGAATAAATATTTTCCTCCATCTTTAACTTCCGGATAATTAATAATTAATGCAGGATCTTTTTTGGCATTCTGGCTACTAAATTCTGCCATTCCATCCAGATAATTAGCTCCTTCATCAATAACTTCAATAACCGGCAACCCTAATTTTTTACCCAATTGAAAATCTTCAGTACCTGCACCTGGAGCAATATGCACCATACCAGTACCTTCATCTGCACCAACAGGTAAAATTTGAGGGTCACCAATAATTACCTTATGATATTGTCCTTTCATACCTTTTTGAACTCTCTCTAAGACATCAAAAGGCGCTTCATATTCCCAGCCATCCATATCTAACCCAGATACTAATTCAAACTTTTCCCCACCTTCAGCTATTTTTTCCAAAATTCCATCCTGAATTAACTTATCTAAAGTCTTGTTCATAACCCAAAGCTTTTGACTGTTCTGTTCATATCTAAGATAAAGCTCTTCTGCATTTACTGCTACTGCCACATTGGCAGGAATAGTCCAGGGAGTCGTAGTCCAAACTAACAAGTATTCATTTTCTTTATCCTTAAGTGGTAATTTAAAAAAGATAGAATCATGTGTTAACTCTTTATAGTCTTCAGTTAAAATTTCATGTTGGGAAATAGCTGTACCACACCTAGGACACCAGGGAACTGAATCATGTCCTTTATAAATCCAACCCTTTTCCCAAACAGTTTTTAGAAAATGCCAGATTGTATAGTTATTTTTATCAGAAGAGGTATGATAAGAATTATCCCAATCCATGAAATAGCCCAAGCGTTTGGATTGTTCGGATTGTATATCGGAGTATTTCTTTACTCGTTCCTTACAGAGATTAACAAACCTTTCTAATGATGCATATTCATCTCCTGGTACTAAATTCAGAATATCTTTTTTACTCTTTAAGCCTAATTCTTTTTCTACCTCAACCTCAACCCAAAGCCCTTGTTCATCAAATCCATTTTGAAATCTCTCATTAAATCCACGCATGTTATACCAGCGTTGCCATAAATCTTTATAAGTTCTTCCCCAGGCATGGTGCACTCCCATCGGATTATTGGCAGTAATTGGTCCATCTAAAAAAGAGAATTTTTTATCTGAATCCTTATTACGGTTTAAGTATTTTTCAACAATTCCTTCACGGTACCAAAATTCAAATAACTCCCTCTCCAGTGCCGGAAAATCAACTTGCGAACTAACTGCTTTAAAACTCATGGCTTCTATTTTAAATCAGGATCGGAAACGAAGCAAGAATTAATTACAAATATTATTATCAATTGAACAATTCAACCTTTAAAGATAGAATTAATAGTATGAGTAGAAGAATTATTTATGGAAATTTAATTACCGGAGGGTTAACAGTGTTATTAGTTTTAATTTTATCCTCTGGGGCTATAATATTAAACAAAGTAATCCAAAAAAAAGATAACAAGCTGATTAATGCACCTTTTCAACCAAAAAAGACAGCTCAAAATGTTAAGGGTGCGCCTATCCAAGATCTATCGACTTTAGAAAATAAAGATGCAGGTTTTACAGTTAACTATCCTACAGATTTTAAAGCAATGTATACACAAACTGGAGTAGAATTCACTCCTAAAAATGGGGAAGGGAAAATTATTTTACAAGTCAAAGATCAGATAGTCAATGTAAGCATTCAACAAGACCAAACTGATCAATCACAATTGTTAATATTAAATAACGCTGCAGAGACAATAAAAAATACTCTGAGGTTTGTACAACCTTTATCTACAGATAAAAATAGTAATCAAGGAAGATTTTCAAATATATACTTTAATCCAAAGAGATATTAACTAACGGCTAACAGTCACTACAGTAGAATCTGTTTTTGGATTTCCAAAATATTTAGTATCTACCGTAACTTTGAAAGATGAGGGATTAGCATCATATTTACATACTCCCTGAGAACAAGTCCCTAAAGGAATATATCGTCTAAAAAATGGTTTGCCCTGCCAGTATTGTAATTGTGCTTTTACATTTGGTAGCCAAGGGTAATATGTACCCTCTGCTCCTCTTTGTGTACCACTATCAGTTGTATTGTAATTTAGGTTATAATGGACATACTCCAAACTGTACGGAATCTATCACATCCTAGACATAATATTTGTTTAAATTAGTCTAGTCTATAATATAAGCCTAAACACATAATTTTCAGATTCATAGACCTACGATTCCTTAAATAATTCTAACCAAAGACAGTTTGCCAACAAGTCGAATTTGTGATTACTTTGAAGCATTAAAAAAAGCGCTCTGTTGAGCACTTCTTTTAAAGAATACTCGAGTTTATTTTTAAGCTTACCGGTTATTCCTTAGAAATGCAGGAATCTCAAGATCATCTTCTTCATCTGATACTACTCTTTCTTCTCTTTGGACTACAGTTTCTTCTTCTACTTGATCCTCTTCTTGGGTGGAAGCAGTCTGATGAGACTGATAACTTGGTTGTCTTTGGAATTGACTATTACCTAAAGTATTTTGTTGTCCCATCATAGATCCTGCTTGGTTTAATCTATTCATAGTCCCTGCATACTCTCTAAGTCTTTCTCTGGTTTCATCAAAACCTGTGGCAATCACAGAGATTTTAATCATATCGGCCAAATCTTCTTTAATAGTTGCACCAA
>DAHXOS010000034.1 GCA_027364775.1 bacterium | reverse complement strand
CAAAACCTAAAACATTATCTACAGTTCTCATGAAGGAAATGTAATCTTTTCTACTAAACTTAGGAAGTGTGTAAATTAATTTGTTAAAATCACTTGGCAATTGTAGTTACTGTCTCAAATGTATCATAACTTTTTCAGTATCTAAAATCTGATCATTGCACTATTTTCTCTACCAGTTCCTACAGCCATAAGAATTGCTCCTGGGTAAAATCTCATATGCCTATCTAAAAACATCCATTCTTCTGGTCCTAAATCTGCTAATTCAGTTGCTCCTGCAATATCTAAATCAAAATTATATTCTCTTTCAGCATAGCTTGGTCTAACCCTAGCTAAATCCCTAGCACTTATTGGATATGGAACACTATTTCCATCTAACTTATAACCTATACCAAATTTCACCGGGCCTTTATCTTTTAACATATCTAACTTGGTAATGATAATATCAGTAAATCCATTGGCTTCTTGAGAAGCCAGTGAGGCTACACCATCTGGCCATCCCATCTGGCGGGCTCTACCACTAGTAACTCCATATTCAGTTTTATCTCTATATAAATCTGCAACCTCATTTGGCATTTTTGTTGGAAAAGGTCCCCCACCTACCTTACTTTCCCAAGCTTTTTGAATTCCTACAGCTTTAAAATCTATACTTCTAACCCAACTGGGAGAGATCATTGCACCTGCTAGCAAACCACCAACTGTGGTATCAGAAGGGGTACAAAATGGATAACCAATTCTATAATCTAGCATTGTACCCTGAGCGCCTTCAAGTAAAATTCTTCCTCCCTTATTTAAAGTTTGCCTTACCAAATTATCTTCCCGATCCAAATAAGCCTCTAGCCTATATTGCCAATCCTTTAATCTCTCAGCATAATAATCTAATTCAAAAGTTTGGACTGCTGCTGCATATTCTGAGGACTTAAAATAGTTTTGATAATCCTCCCTTTGATTTGTATAAAAATCAAAAATTAATCTTCTTGCTGGTAATAATCTTTTTAAGCGGGAAAGAATATCATCTCTTTCTTTTAAATCATGGACTCTAAATCCAACTCTATCTGCTTTATCTGCACTGGTTGGTCCCATACCTTGTTTGGTTGTACCTATTTGTTCTGCTTGAGGTTTGGCTAAATCTGCCAATCCATCCATAACTTGTTCAAAAGGCATAATCAGATGGGCCCTAGGACTTAACTAAAGGTTACTAACATTTACTCCTCTGGCCTCTAACCCGGCTATTTCTTTAATTAAAGTTGCTGGATTAACCAAACAACCTGCAGCAATTAAATTTTTTACATCAGGATTTAAAATACCTGAAGGTATTCCATGCAAAGCATATTCTTCCCCATTATCGGTCACTACCGAGTGTCCTGCATTAGGCCCTCCTTGAGATCTAACTACTAAATCTGTGCCTTGTCTTTCGGCTAACCAATTTACAACTTTACCCTTACCTTCATCTCCCCATTTAGCACCAACAACTGCAATAATACTTGCTTCTTTTTGACTCATAATAAAAAATAATTTAACTTGGCAGGGGCAGTGCTGCCAAGTATTTAAAACTTAAAAAAAGCTTTTATCCTCTACCCCCTCTTTTTTTATTATTAGAAGAAGGGTTGGGCTTATTTCCACTCCTAACTTCTGAGGCTTGTCTTAACCTTTCCTCAATCTTTGGTCTTTCTTCCTTAATCTTCTGGTTTAAACCATCCAAAGTTCTTTTAGCCCTTTCTTGGCCACCCAAACCAAAAGCCAAACCACCGGCCAAAGCCAGCATTGCCACAATTCCGGTAAATAGAATTCTGATTAGATCTTGGGCCACTCCAAGCTGGTTTAATACTACCAAAGCTGTAAAGAAGACTATTGCATATCTAGCAACAGTTGATAATAAATCTGCGCCGGTTGATCCCATCCCTTCTGCAGCAGTTCTAACAACTTGCGCTGCTAGATTTGCTAGAACTAGTCCTACAAATCCAACAATTACTGCTACAAAAACATTAGGGATATAAAGCAAAAGCTCATTTAATACATTAGTAACTTGTGGTAATCCCCAAGCATCTACTGCCGGAATCAAAAATAAGATTACTACTGCCCATCTAACCACTTCGGCGAGTATTGCAGGCCAATCACCTACTTTTACTAATTTACCCAAGTTTGCTCTACCAAACCATCTGTCTAAATTCAGGTATCTAAAAAGTCTCTCTACTATCTCCTTTAAAGCTGAGGCAACTACCAATCCAACCAAAAGGATTACTAAACCTCCTAAAAAACGTGGGATATAAGAAATCAATACAGTAATAGCACCGGTAATAGTACTAGAAACTGTGTATCCTAAATCTTGCATTTAGTTAATTCACCCCCTCTCTACAACTAGCGTCCAATTTTTGAGGGCAGTTACGCATAAGTCCTAAGATACCTTGACATTATCAAAGCCAATTTCAAAAAGCAATAGGAGTAATTATTTACAATCCTTGGGGCAAGACTCTTTAGTTTCAGGCTTAGGGCAACCGATAGCCAAACATGCAACCTGCTGGCAAATCCCATCCCCACAGAAATTTTTTAATTGATCCTCCGGTCTAGGGCTCAATTGATTTATCTGATCCTGACTTAAATTTTCGGTAAAAGTTTTGCCGTTGACCGCGCATTTTCTGGGATAAGATTCCATTACAGGCTGACCGGCTTTCTTACACTCTTCAAATGAATTAATACCTGCGGTTTTATTTTTTACTTTTAACTCAGCTTTATTTAGAAAATAAAAAATTCCAAAGATAAAAATTAATAAAAATACAGTAATAATTAAAAAACGAATTTTAGAAACCGAAGCATCTACGGCAGTCTTTTTATACACAGCTTTATCTTAAATCATAAGTGGAAAAGTGACAACTTAAAGCTGCTAACTAGTGTAAATTTAGATATAAAATGATAGAATAGCTAAGAATTCACCAAGCTGCAGTAATATTTTAAACTTGGTATTCAGCCGAAGCCATTTAGGCTTCGAAAATAGCGCAATTAGTAGCTCAGTGGGTTAAAGCGTTCAGCTTTAAGAAGTTAACTACAATTAAAGTTGCAAAGCCAACGACTTTTGATATTGTTAACCCAGGAAGAGCGCTGCTGAAGGCGTAAGTTATTAAGGGCAATTAGCTCAGTGGTAGAGCGCGTCTCTGATAAAGACGAGGTCAATGGTTCGATCCCATTATTGCCCACATTTGTTGGAGGTTTAGACCCAACAAGGGTGATTAGCTCGAAATAAAAACCTATCCCTTAGTTAGACAGTCCATTAAAATTGTTAAAGCTATATCTAGATCAAAACCTTTCTCTAATACTGAATAGGCAGTTTTATATAAAGTCTCATCTCTGCTAGAATAAAGTATGGCTATAGAATCTCATGGTATAGCTCCGGAAACCGTATTTTTTGCTGAAGAATTGGCTAAATTAGATAAGGTTAAAGCAAGATTTGAAAAAACAAAGGATATAATTGCTCCTCAAGAAGCTGATGATGAATTCCATGAACAATCAGGCTTAACTGTTTTAAGTCCTCTTAAAAAAATCGAGATGTCCAATGACGCGAGGCTAGAGGCAAGTATTAACAAAAACTTAGAAAATGAGTTTGTTTATCTTTCTAAAACTAGGAAATTAGAGGTAAACACCGCAAGGACTCAAACCCTCCAACAAATAGTAGACCGGATGACCGCAGATTCTGGAATAGAGACAAGAGTTGTTATTATGCAAAAAGGGCAAACCTCAGATGCATTTGTTACCCCGGATGGGACTATCTTTGTCTCTCAATCTCTAATAAACCAATTGCATTTTGATGATGAACTAGCTGGGGGTTTAGCTCATGAGCTCGGTCATCTAATTTTCAAGACCTACATCCATAGTTTAGATCCAGCAGGATCAAAATTTGCTGTAAACTGGGTGCATGAGGAAGCTTGTGATCTTTATGCACCAAGATTACTGGAAAAATCTGGATATAACAGTTTGGCTTTTGCTTCAGCAATCGAAAAAATCCAGGGAGTTCATCGGGGAACCTATCACCAATCTGGTTTAGCTAGAGCATCGCAAAGCTATAGTGCACATTTTGGTGTTAACTACACTACCAGTGATGTTTCTTTAACCTCCTTAGCTGATAATTTAAAAGGAAAAGTGGAGAAAACTAATTTAGAAATAGCCTATGAAGAATTAAAAAAGCCTGTCGCTAGTAAATTTGAACAAATTATCAAGAAACTTCACCCTTATGATTTAGAAGAAGTTAGGAAGGAATTGAAAGTTGGTAGTTATAAGGAAGCAACTGCCAAAGCAATTAGAAAAGTCAATAAATTAATTGATGAGCGGTTAACAGAAGCAGGATTAAGTGAGCCTGCTCGTAAATTATTCATGATCTGTCTAAGAGAAAAAAATTCTCTAAGCAAGGTTGAGTTAGATTATTTTGAAAAACCTCAGGATCTTATTGATATAGTATCTGAACTTGATAGATTTGAAAATAGTGACATTAGTAGACAAATGTATCAGATAGTTTTTGCTCGAGAATATGGCTTTGGCTTTAAATTTAACCATTACCCCATACGAATAGTTACAGAGTTAATGTCTAACTATATTTATGACCAAGATTTTGAAAGGAGAAATGGTATCCCTGTAACTCGAGAGGATCTTCTACATGCTAGTGAAATCCTTTCTAAAACTGGGGGGGAATTTCATCCGGTAGGTGTAAAAGACCCTGTTCTTACGCAGGTTTTTATGCGATATCTTCAAAGGACGTTTTTAAAATTATCTGCTGAGGCTGGGACGGATTTGGATCCTATCCAAATGACTGAGTTCTTCCAAGAAATTAAAGATCGCCAGATAGCTCTTGACCCTAATTACTTAATAGGCCTTATCAATATAGAACGATATACCCATATCTGGGAAGCAGGGAAAGATTTAAAATTTAGCCAGAGAAATCGGAATATCGTTGCCGAAAGTATAAAAAAAGTATTTGAGCTTGAAGATAAGAATGCTGGCTACAAGGAAATTGATGAATTCTTTACCTTGTTAACGAACCCGGAATTAAAAGATGTCACTATGGTAAAAAATTTTAATAATTTGATCAAACTTTTACAAGCATCCTTTAGTAAACAAGATTTTGAAGATTCTCAAAGGGTAGAATACCTAGACTATATATTTCAAAAAATTGGGCAAAGTAACCTAAACTCTCAAGTTTTACTATCCGAATATTTAAAGGGTAGTTCTTACCCTTACCAAGATAGTTACCATCCTGCACCAGAAGGATCAAATGCATTAATTCCAGAGATAATGAAATTCAACTTAAGGCTACTTTGTGGTTTAACCCTATTTAAACGAGATGGAGATGAATTCTATCAATACATGTCCAAATCAATGTTAGAAAGCGGACTGAATGTAGACCAATTGTCAAGAATCGAATTAATAAATCTTTGTGCGCCAATGCTATGGCTAGAGAGCCAGTTTCAGCAGTTTGTATTTTTGGGTAAGAATTCAATAGGAGAAACTGATTTTTTTAATACAATAGGAATTAAAAATTATCCAGCATTTTTTGCAATGCCTTTTATTAAATCTTTAATTGAGAAGCAAGCACAGTCTGAATTTTCTAATATCGGTCAATTACTTGATGAGTATACGAATGATTTTGTAAATAAATTCCATCAACTAAGAGACAGTTTAGCTGGTAAAAATTATTTAGATACTAATTTATTATTTGGAAATTCAGTCATTAGCTTGATTGCGGGAGGAGAAATCCAACGCTCATTTGCTCAGATTCTTACCCAAGGTATTCCTGAAAGCGATTTTGGGGATTTGTACACTTTTATAAATAACTTTTTTCCTAAAAGTACCCAAAA
>DAHXOS010000026.1 GCA_027364775.1 bacterium | reverse complement strand
GAGGTATTGTTAAGTAGGTTTTGGAGTCCGACTCGAATCCCGTCTCCCGCTCCTTATTGAAATAATTGCAGATTAGTTGTTCTAATGGTTATATCACAAGTCTGATAGGATTCTTCTACTTTTTTATATGAAAATAAGCTTGTAATTGAAGGTGTTAATTGCGTAAAAATAAAAAGTGGAATTTTCTTTAAAGCTTACTTTCAGTTAATTTTAAGTATACACTGGTATAATCTCACCAATGAGGATATTGGTGCTTGAGGATGAACATATAATTGCTACATCGCTAAAGATTGGTTTAGAGCAAGAGTCATATGCTGTAGACCTAGCTTTTGATGGTGATGAGGGTCTACATTTAGCATCAACTGAGGAATATGACTTGATTCTTATGGACAGATTACTACCAGGTATGGATGGAATCGAAATTGTTAAACAATTAAGAGAGCAAAAAATCCACACCCCCATACTCATGTTAACAGCTAAAGGACAAATTGTTGATAGGGTTGAAGGACTGGATTTTGGAGCAGATGATTATTTAGTAAAGCCTTTTGCTTTTGAAGAACTACTTGCAAGAATTAGAGCTTTAATTAGAAGACCCAAAGAAGGAGATAGAATCACTTTAAGTTTTGAAGATCTAAGTTTAGATACTACTACCTATGAGGTGAAACGTGCTGGTAAAAAGATCAAACTTTCAAATAAAGAATTTGCTCTACTTGAATTTTTATTAAGACATCCAAATCAGATTATTTCCAAAGAAAAAATTAGATCTCATGTTTGGAATTATGATGCTGATATTTTACCCAATACCATTGAGGTTTACATTAGATTTTTAAGAAATAAGATTGATAAACCTTTTAAGGATAGGCCAGCTTTAATTCATACTGAGAGAGGATTTGGGTATAAAGTAGGTCTAGGAGAATGATTAAATCAATACTGAAAATTAATTAAATGTTTCAAAAAGCACGCTTTAAATTAACAGCCTGGTATCTTTTGATTATCATTGTCATTAGCTTAATTTTTAGCGGGTTTGTTTACAATGGTTGGGTACATGAATTAGAAAGGTTTAACAGGTTTTCGCATTTGAGAGAAAATACCCAAAATCAAAATTCTAGATCTCAAGCACACCAACTACTTGATATAAGTAGTATTGAAGAATCTAGAAATAGATTACTAACTACCTTAGCCTTGATAAATTTTTCTATTCTTGGGTTGTCAGCAGTAGCTGCTTATTTTTTAGCCGGCCGGACTTTAAAACCAATAAAGCAGATGCTTGATGAACAAAACCGTTTTATTACTGATGCCTCACACGAGTTAAGGACTCCTCTTACTTCTCTTATCACCTCAATTGAGGTTAACTTAAGGAATAAAAAATTAAGCCTACAAAACGCTAAAGATCTTTTAGAAAATAATCTTACTCAAGCATACAATTTAAGGACACTTTCTGATGATCTATTAGCTTTAAATCAATATCAAGGTAAAAATGAGAATCTAACTTTTGCGCAAATTAGTTTAGCTGTTATAGTTGATGAAGCTATAAAAAGAGTTAATCCGCTTGCTATAAAAAAACAAATTAAAATCATAGATGATTCTAAAGATTTTTCTTTTGAAGGAGACAAAAGAAGCTTAGTGGATTTACTAGCAATTTTACTGGACAATGCAATTAAATATAGTCCGGCTAAATCAACTATTAAAATTTTTTCAGCCACTTTAGATCACTCTATTTCAATTACAGTTTTAGATCATGGTATTGGCATTAGTAATGAGGATATGCCTTATATTTTTGATAGATTTTACCGGGCAGATAAATCTAGGTCAAAAACAGAAATTTTTGGCTATGGTTTAGGATTATCAATTGCCCAAAAAATTATTGATGCCCATAAAGGAGAAATCAAAATTCAAAGTAAAATTAACAAAGGTACCCAAATTACAGTTGAGATACCTAAGAGTCAGTTATAAAAACCTCCTTTTAAATTTCAGACTCTTTAATTGCCCTTTCAGCTAAATTTCAGATTTATATAGTAAAGTTATGAAGTGATCCGTCTTAATGTAGCTGCCCGCCTATACTGTAGCGCTTTAGGTATTTGAAAGTGAGCAGGTAGGCAAGCAGTTTTTATCTGAAAAAAATGAATAAACTTAAATCAATTGGAAATTTAATTAAACAGTTATTTAGTAACCGGCTTAGAGCTGCAATTATTATTGTTCTATTAATAGTTGGTTTATTTTTTGGATGGAAAAATTTTACTCAAACCCGCCAACAACCCCAATATCAAACAGCTCAGGTAGAAAGGAATAGTCTTATAACTTCAATAACAGCTTCAGGAACAATTTCTGCTGGAAATAGAGTAAATATTACAACTGGGGCTACTGGTGTTGTTAGTAATGTGTATATCCAAAATGGTGACTCTGTAACAGTAGGACAAAAGATTGCTGATATTGAGTTAGACAGGGCTTCTCAAGCCAGACAAGCCTCGGCTTGGTCAAGCTATTTGGCAGCCCAAAACTCCCTAGCTGCTGCCCAGGCAAAAACTAACTCTTTACAATCTGCATCATTTAAAGCTAACCAAAA
>DAHXOS010000101.1 GCA_027364775.1 bacterium | reverse complement strand
CACCGGCACCCTAAGTTCCCTGGCTAAGTTTTTAAGTGCCTGGGATATCTCCGATACTTCCTGAACCCTGTTTTCTAAATTTCTACCATGAATAAGCTGCAAATAGTCAACAACAATCAGCCTTAAACCATGTTCTGCCTGTAATCTTCTAGCTTTAGTCCTAATTTCCGAGATAGAAGCACCCGGAGTATCATCTATAAATAACGGTGCCTCTGCTAACTGGCCCATTGCATGAGACAACCTATCAAAATCTTTTTCATCAAGCCTGCCGGTTTTTAATTTCCAGGCATCAATATCTGCCTGGGAAACTAACAATCTGTCTACTAATTCTTCCTGGCTCATCTCCAAAGAGAAAAACCCAACCGGCAACCCAATATTAACCGCTACGTACTGGGCAACCGATAAACTAAATGAGGTTTTACCAATACCCGGACGGGCAGCTAAAATAATCAAATTTGAATCCTGAAAACCGGCTAATTTTGCATCCAGATCCCTGAAACCTGTAGGCACACCTCTCAGTTTACCGGCTGTTTTTTGAATTTCATCCAGTCTGTCAAAGCTTTGGGCTAAGGCATCTTTTAACTGAATAAAGTCCCTTTTAACATTCTGTTGGGAGATCGAAAAAATTGATTGCTCACACTCCTCAATTACATCCTGAATCTCTTTTGACTCATCATAAGCTAAATCAGTAAAACGGGATGAATAAGAAATTAAAGTCCTTCTTACTGCATGCTCTTTAATAATTCTGGCATAAGAAACAATATGGGCTGCTGTTGGAACCATATTGACTAACTCAGCCAAGTAAGCCGGACCTCCGATTCTATCTAAAGCCCCATTTGATTTGAGTTTTTCTGTAACCGTGACTAAATCTATTGGTTCTCTTTTCTCAAACAACTCAATAATTGCATTATAGATTGCACCATGCTGCTCAGTTTTATAAAAATGGTCTGCCCTTAACATCTCTGCTATTGAAACAATTGCATCCTTATCAATTAATAAAGCTCCCAAAAGTGATTGTTCCGCCTCAATATTTTGAGGAGGTAATTTTAATAATCCTGAAGCAGGAGTTTTGGGTTGATTAAAGATTATTTGACGCGGTGATTGAAAATCTGCCATAAGAATTAGTTTTTAGTACCTAGTTGGTAGTTTACAGAAAAAGAAATTTCTGTCAATTATCCAACAAAACTCTAGGCTTACATTTAGTCTCATATGGAATCGACAAAAGAAAATGGATCTTAGATTACGCCCCTTAAAATTCATTAGGATTTAGAAAGGACTATTACTTGGGGTTCTTCTGGGAGTTTCTCTTTGGTGATAGATAACTTTGGCTGTGGAGTAAAATTTCCTACTGCCATCTCCTTTAAGAAATTTTCAACCGGTTCTAATTCCACTTTTAATCCAGAAATTCCATAGTGCATAGGTAATATTATTGAAGGCTCTAGTTGAGAAACTATCTCGGATGCATCTTTAGCATCAATTGTGTAAACTGAACCCACAGGTACCATTAAAATATCACAACTTCCTATCTCCTCTATCTGTTCCTGAGATAAAGTGTGACCTATATCCCCTAAATGAACAATATTTAAGCCATCAATATTTATATGGTAAACAGTATTTTTTCCTCTTTGGGCTCCTTGTTCCTTATCATGAAAAACAGAAACTCCGGTAATAGCTACCCCACGGATATCGTATTCTCCCGGCCCGGTTATTAATACCGGCTCTCCTGTTACAACTTTTAAATTGTTATGATCACCGTGATCGTGAGTCTTTAAAGCAATGTCTGCTTCCATATCCCGGGGAAGTTTTAAACCAATAAATTCACTGTCAAAAGGATCAATAATTAATGTGGTGTTTTTACCCTTAACCTTAAAGCAAGCTTGACCATACCAAATAATGTCCATAGTTAGGGTGTATATTAGCATAGAAAATAGAACCGAAACAAGATATACTAGTTGTAAATATGTCCAAGAAAAACCACCCTCCTTTAATGCTAAAAGAGGAGTTACAAGACACAACAAATGAAGTTGCAAAAACCCCTGATCTGGAAAAAAACTCAGAACCAATAAAAGAGTCTTTTATGAGTAAACCACTCTCTACTAAAAATTTTGTCTTAAGTTTAATAATAATTGTTGTTGTAAGCTTAACCGGTACTTATTTTTTTCACCAATATCTTTATGGTGATTCATTAAATCTTAAAGATCTAAAAAATTACAACCCGGTTAGTAGAAAACCTATTAGTTTTAATGTTGAGGTAACTAACCCAGAAGATGAGCTTTTAACTTTTGATAAAACTACTATTGTTTCAGGCAGAACCATCTCTAAAGCTGTGGTTTTAATCTCCAACAACGGCAATGATTATGCAACAGTGGCCAACGATAACGGTGAATTTTCTAAAGTCATTAATTTAGATAAAGGCTCCAATGATATTACAGTTAATGTTTTTGATTCTTTTGGCAACAGTAAAACCATAAACAGAAGTATTTACTACTCGGAGGAGCAAATATAAGCAAAGCTTGAATTTTTATGAATAAAGATATTAAAAATATAAGCAAAGCTTGAATTTTTATGAGTAAAGATATGATCAAAAAATTAATGGTTTATATTTTATGGTTTATGACTTTTAATCTATTTGTTAGTTACTATTCAGTATCTACTGTTTATGCTGCCGATGCCTCACCTTCTCCCTCTGCTGATATTCAGACTAAAATTAATGAACTCAAAAAAGAGATTGCTTCTAAAGCTGCCACCTTAAAACTTGAGGTTAACAAAAAACTCCAAAATAAAGCTGTAAAAGGAACTATTACAGAAATTAACGGTAATAATCTAACAATTTCTACACTCAATAACCAAAGAATAATAGTTACCAATGAATATACTAATTTTCAGGATGACACTCAAAGTAAAAAAAATTTGGCTCTAAAAGATTTAAAAAAAGATGATCTGGTAGTAGGCTTGGGAGACATGGATGATAAAAATTATTTAACTGCCAAAAAGTTAATCAGATTGCCGTCTAAAAAAACTTACCTCCCCAAAGCAATCTGGGGACAAATTGTAGGGGTCTCAAATAATTTTTTAACTTTAAAACTTAGATCTGCAGAAAAATTGGTATTAAAAACTACTCAGAATACTACTTTTAGATTAGGTAATGAGGAAGCCTTAATTTCGGATGCTAAAATAAATATGTTCACCGCCGGTATTAAAGAATCATCAGAGAGTGCAAATTTAAGATTCGTATATGTTATTCCTACAGGTGGCCAAATCAAACCAGAAAACAAAGCTTCTCCCTCTGCTAGCATTGCACCTTCCCCTTCCCCAGTCAAAAAATAGATTATTAAATTAGTAAAAGTCTGTTTTGCCGGTAGTCCAAAAAGTAGTAGCTTCTTTTAAATCTTTAGAGCTATCAACAGCTCTCCAGAATCCATGTCCTTTATAACCTAAGAACCTATCTTTGGGTAATTTAGGAAAGGTTTCAACCTCATGGTCACCTTTATCAGGAAATAAAGGTTGTATATCTTTTTCTAAAATATATACTCCTGCATTTACCCAATAAGGTAAAAAAGGTTTTAGATCAAAGGCTACTATATGGTCATCTTGATCTACCTTAACTAAATCATAATGGGCTTGGTACTGCATTAAAAGCATGGTTACTAAAGCACTATTTTTTTCATGGAATTTAATCATCTCTCCCAAATCAGCATTGGTCATTTCATCGGCGTTGGTTGCTACAATTCTCGGCTGATCTTTTATAGAATGATGTTGCCAAGCTTGTTTAAGGGCTCCACCCCTACCTAAAGGCTCCTCCTCTATTGAATATTCTATGTGTACATTAAATTTAGTACCGTCTCCAAAAAAATCTTGGATTACTTTTCTTTTATATGATACTGCTACAACAAAGTTCTTAATACCATGAGATTTTAACCATTCGATCTGCCAAAGTAGCATAGGTTTGGCTCCCATTTCTACCATTGGTTTAGGTAAATCACCGGCAATATGTTTAAGTCTTTCTCCTTTTCCTCCTGCTAAAATAATTGCGTGTGTAACCATTAATTTTTACCTGTAGCCAAGGTAACATAAAAAATAATTTTATGTCAATTTTTAAATAATAATTACAAGACTATGATAAATAAAAAACAGCAGATATTTATCTTATAGTAATTTGACAGAGAAATTAACTTATGCTATAGTTGTTTTACAATTTAATAGCCTAAAAAAGCGTTTGTATTGGAGTCACGATCCAAAAGCTGGAAGCCAAATACTTTCCGGAAGTTAAGCCGTAAAATATAACAATCAGTGTCGGAGATAACGGAGCTGATAAAATAATTGGTTAATTTATTTATCCAGACCCGTTTCAAAGGGTCTTTTTTTATGGCTTTAGAGGAAGATGGTAGTGAAATTAATAGTTAATCAATATGATAGGATAAAGAAAGGAAATTTTAAAATATGAAATTACAGACTGTAAAAGGATTTAAGGATTATTTACCAAAAGATGCGCTAGGGCGTAAGGTTTTGCGTGACAAGATTATTGAAGTTTTTGAAAAATTTGGTTTTGATCCTTTAGAAACTCCTACTTTAGAGTATGAGGAAACTCTAATGGGCAAATATGGTGAGGAAGAAAAGTTAATCTATAAATTTGAGACACCGGGTAAAGATAAGGTAGCTTTAAAATACGACCAAACTGTACCTTTATCCAGGGTTATAGCCCAATATGGCCAGACCGGTTATCAGGTTTTATCTGACCCTTTTAAAAGGTATCAGATCCAAAATGCATATAGAGGAGAAAATACCCAAAAAGGCAGATATAGAGAATTTATGCAGTGTGATGCAGATATAGTAGGTATCTTTTCTCCCCTAGCTGATGCTGAAATTTTAAGCTTGGTTTATGAGATTTATAAAAATTTAGGACTAAACGTGATTATAAAAGTAAATGACCGCTCTTTAATTGCAGACATAGAATCAAAATATTTAAGTACTATTGATAAGCTTAAAAAAATTGGTAAAGAAGGAGTTTTAAATGAACTTGAACAAAAAGGTTTATCTAAAAAGGAAGCAGAAGAGCTATTTAATAGAGTTTTAAGTCTTCAACCTTCTAAGAATTTAGAAGAAATCATTAGACTTTTTAAGCTTTCAGGTTATCCTGATGATGCTGTAGAATTTGATCCAACCTTAATTAGGGGTTTAGATTATTATACCGGGCTAATTTTAGAAGTAGTTTTAAGATCTAACCCTGATTCCTCATCACTTTGCGGTGGTGGCCGGTGGGACAAAATGATTGGTAAATTTACTGGTAGGGAATATCCTGCTGTAGGATTTGCAATTGGTTTAGACCGGACTCTTGAGGCAATGGAAGAACAAGGAATAGAGATAGCTGCTGCTACTACAACCTTAATCTTAGTTACAGTTTTTTCAGAATATTTATTAAATAACGCTTTAGAAGTAACAAAATTTTTAAGGGCAAATGATGTAGCGACAGAAATCTGGTTGGACCCTACCTCAAAATTAGATAAACAATTTAAATATGCAACCTCAAAAGGCATTCCCTATGCCATAGTTTTAGGTCCTGAAGAAGCAGAAAAAAATATGTTAGTGTTAAAAGATTTAAAAAACAGAACTCAGCAAACTCTTTCACTTAAAGATCTAGTTGAGAAAATTAAAAAAGACCAACAAAATTAAAATAGCTATAATTTCTGACAGATTTCTGTTTACTTTCTAAGGAGAATAATGAAATAATTAGAATATTGGCAATAGTAGTTAAGAAAACCAAGACAATTCTTAACTTTTAATTTTAAATTCATATGGTAAAGTTTTCTATCTCTAAGGATTTCCAGAAAAAATTAATTCATTTGGGCGATAAAAAGATCTTTAGTTTAAGATCTGTTTTAAAATTTTGTAGTGGATATGTTGCCTTAACACTAGCCTATCTTATTTGGGGTGCAAATATAGTGATTGCTAAACTAACTTTACTTGAAATCCCAGTTATGACCCTAGCATTTTTGCGCTTCTCATTAGCAGTTATTTTACTTTTACCATTTATCTTACCTATGGGTAAAAACCACTTTAAGATTAAATCCAAGGATTTAATTAGGTTAACTATAGCAGGAATCTTGTTGATAACTTTAAATATTACTTTTTTTTACGAAGGGCTACAAAGAACTACCGCAACTAATGCCTCAGTTATAATTTTAATAGTACCTATTCTTGCAGTTATAGTTGGCTGGATCTTTTTAAAGGAAAAGATTTATGCAGTAAATTTATTTGGTATTGTCACAGGTTTAATTGGAGCTTTAACCATAATTGGCTTCCCATTAATCTTTATAGGTAATTTAGATAGCAATGTTTTTTTTGGGAATATATTGTTAATTACAGGTGCAGCAATCTCTGTACTTGGGTTGCTCCTAACCAAAAAGTCACTAAGCACTTACACCCCGTTAACTTTGACTTTTTTTCTATTTTTAATTGGAGCGATAACCTTTATAATCCCGGCTTTCTTAGAATATCTTAAAAATCCAACTTGGATTAATAACTTAACTATAGTTGGAATCTTAGGTTTAACTTTTATCACGGTTTTATCAACAATTTGTGCATTTTATCTATTAAATGTGGGCTTAAAAACTGTAGATACTTTTAAAGTCAGTTTGTTTCAATATATGCAACCTGCTGTTGCTGCAACTTTAGCTGTTCCTTTACTAGGTGAAAGACTTTCTTTTTCCTTTATTATTGGTACCTGTTTAATAGTTTTAGGTGTTTATTGGGGAACTTTAGGCAAAGTTGAACACCATTATCTTCACCATACTCACCACCGTACTTAAAAATCTATTACATCTAAAATATACTAATCTATTCTTTATTACCTGAGCGTTTTACAGTTAAAGCTGTTATTGCGGCAAACAAGCTTGAACCTCAGATGTTTACCTGTTATACTACTCCAGTTATAATAAGTAACTATGAAAGCAAATATTCATCCACAATTTAATACTGAGGCTAAAGTTAGCTGTGCTTGTGGTAATACTTTTACTACCGGTTCTACCTTAGCTGAAATTAGAGTAGATATATGTTCAAAATGTCATCCATTTTTTACAGGTCAGCAAAAATTTGTTGATACACTAGGTCAGGTTGATAAATTTCAAAAGAAAACTGAAAGTTCAAAGCTTCAGATGGAAGAAAGAAAGAAAATTATTGAGATGAGAAAAGCTAAAGCTACTGCAGTATCAGATAAACCATCCCTAAAAGATTTATTAATGCAGGCTCGCAAAAACCTTAACTCTTAAGATAATAAACTTAGATAGTAATTTCTTAAAATCATCAAAAAAATCTATTGTAGTATGACTGAGAAAGTTCCTTAATTTTGAATTATACTAATATTATGGATGATTACTTAAAACAACAATTAGACGAACTTAATAAAAGAATAGAAGAAAACAAAACGCTTTTAACTGATCCGGAACTTGCCTTACTTGCTCAGGCTGAAATTGAAGAGTTGGAAAAACAAAAGACTGAGTTAGAACAATCTGCCTCTACCCCAATGGAATCTCAAGTTGAGGATTATGAGGATCAAGAAGATGATGATGGTATTAATCCTAATGTTGCAATTTTAGAAATTAGGTCTGCTGCTGGAGGAAATGAGGCAGGTCTTTTTGCCTCAGATTTGTTGAGGATGTATACCAGGTATGCTGAAACTAAAAAATGGAGGGTTGAGGAATTAGACCGCTCTGAAGGAGGGATTGGCCAACTAAAACAAATAATCCTTCAGATTAGAGGTAAGGAGGCTTACTCGAAGTTAAGGTATGAATCAGGAGTCCACAGGGTCCAAAGAGTACCCAAAACCGAATCTTCCGGTAGAATTCATACTTCTACTGCTACAGTAGCAGTTTTACCTGAAATTGAGGAAAAAGAGATATATATTAACCCGGCTGATATAGAATTTGAGGCGTTTAGATCTGGTGGTGCAGGTGGACAAAATGTTAATAAAGTCTCAACTGCTGTTAGATTAAAACATATCCCTACAGGCATAGTTGTTACCTGCCAGACAGAAAGATCACAACTTCAAAATAGAGAAAATGCTATGAAGTTATTAAGGGCTAAAATTTGGGAATATGAACAATCTCAAGGCCCAAATATTGGTGACCAAAGATCATTACTTGTTGGTTCAGGTGACAGATCAGAAAAAATCAGAACTTATAACTTTCCCCAAAATAGGGTTACAGACCACAGAGTTGGCAAATCCTGGCACAATTTAGAAGATATTTTAGAAGGAGACTTGGAAGGTATTTTTAAAGCACTCAACCAAGCAAGCTCATTAGAAAATATAACAGAGGATGAACCAGAATAAATTTAATAAATAAGAGAAGTTTGAGTTGATCTGATTTGTAATATGAAAAAAGGACAAACATTAAAAGGAGAGTTAGATAAACAAAATCCTCCCAAACAATATGCTCAGGGTTGGACTGAATTTTATAAGCTAAAGTTTAAGGTTACCCCTGATGTTTTAATCCCCAGACCAGAAAGTGAACTATTAGTAGATGAGGTGCTCTCAATTATTAATCATCAATTAACAATTAACAATTTAAAAACCGATCAAGTAGTAGTTTTTGATGTTGGAACAGGCAGTGGATGTATTGCAGTTTCTGTTGCTAAAAATGCACCAGATGAAGTAAAAGTTTTTGGTTTGGATGTTTCTGATAAAGCTCTAAAAGTTGCTGAACAAAATGCTAGATTAAATAGAGTCTTAAACCAAGTTATCCTCTTTCAAAGCAATTTATTAGACTTTATTAAACCTAATTCCTCTTCAATTTTTAATTCTAAATTTTTACCAGAGAAAAAGGGATATATTATTTTAGTAGCCAATCTGCCTTATATCCCTACTGCAAGGCTTATGTACATAGATCCCATGGTTGTAGACTTTGAACCTAAAGTAGCCTTAGATGGAGGTTATGATGGCTTTGAATTGTATAGAAAGTTATTTGCACAAATTAGAGAAAAAGACATTAATCTCAATGTTTTAATCTGTGAGATTGATGAAGAACAGGGACAAATTGCATTACAGGAAGCTAAAAGATATTTTCCGGAAGCTAAAGCAGAAGTCAAAAAAGATTTTTATAAAGCAGACAGGATTTTAACAGTTAAATTTTAAGAAACTAAAAATCCCGCCCAAAATATGAGCGGGATTTAAATAATTGCTAAAACTTGTTTAAAATTATTTTTTAAGGCAAGCTTTACATTCACCCATGTGTGTTGCAGCTAGATAAACTGCCGATACTCCTACCAAAAGGTAAACCAATTTCTCAAGTGCCGGAAAACCTCCTAAAACCAAATTTACTAAGTTAAAACCTAAAGCAGTAAGACCCCAATTAACACCACCAACTACCAACAAAACAAAAGCTAACATGTGCAGTGACTTCATAATTTAATTCACCCCCTCTGATCAGATTATTCTGATAATTTAAGTATGCTCATAAAAAATAGAGGGAGTCAATAACTCCTGTTATTGGGAAGCTTCAGCTAAGGTCACAGTAATATTTCTAGTCTTTCCATCTGTCATAATTTCTAAATTAACACTCTGTCCCGGTTTTTTGGACCTGATAACTTCACTGATTTTATTTTCAGTATTGATTGCTTGATTATCTATCTTAGTAATAATATCACCCGGTGCAATATTGGCTTTTTCTGCTGGTGAACCACTTACTACCTCCTGAATATATGCACCTTGAGGTAGATCATTAAGTAAAGCTAAATCTCTGGTTATTAATGTATACCTGATACCCAAAAATGCTGTAGAGACTGAACCATTTTTAACGAACTCATCAACAATCGCTTTAACCAAATTTATCGGAAGTGCAAAACCAA
>DAHXOS010000090.1 GCA_027364775.1 bacterium | reverse complement strand
ACTTACAACATTGCATCAAATTTTATTTTTGACTTTACCTGCAGCAGCCATTCTAATTGTTTTAAGAATCCCGGTAGTTAGACTTGTTTTTGGAGCAGCTCAATTCAATTGGGAGGATACTGTTTTGACCGGTAGAACTGTAGCATTTTTATCCTTAGGATTGGTAGCTCAATCAGTAATTTTGCTTTTAGTGAGAGGATTCTATGCTTTTAAAGATACAAAAACTCCGGTTTTAGTTTCAATTATTACGGTTTTAGTTAATATTGCTTTAAGTTTTGTTTTTATTAATATGTTCCGCGAAGTTTGGGTTCTAGGTATCTCTTATGCGGTGTCAAGTAATTTATCCTTAGTATTATTGCTATACTTTTTAAATAAAAAGGTCGGAGGATTTAACACCCATGATTTACTTGCGCCTGCTGGTAAGATGGTAATTTCGGCTTTGGTGGCAGCGCTGGCTTTATATATTCCGATTAAAGCTTTAGACCAGTTAGTCTTTGATACTACCAAAACTGTTAACTTAATTGTTTTAACTGGGATTGCCTCAATCTTTGGTTTAGGAATTTACCTAATTTTAGTTTGGTTGTGGAAGGTAAGAGAACTGGAGTCTTTTATCAACTTAATTAAAAAGTTAGGGAGTATCCAGACTAATTTAAAATCCAAAGAAGTAATTGAAGAAACTACAACACCAGTTTAACATAAGAAAATTAGCTTCAAGCTAAACAACAGCTTTTCAGGTATAATTCCCACATGGCAAATATTAGAAATTTTTCAATCATTGCTCATGTTGATCATGGCAAATCAACAATGGCAGATAGGTTTTTAGAGATAACAGGTACAGTTAGCAAGGATAAATTGCAACCACAACTACTTGATTCTTTAGCGCTTGAGCGGGAGCGTGGTATCACAATTAAACTAGCCCCGGTTAGACTTAAATATAACTACCAGGAAGTTGAATACACCTTAAATTTAATTGATACACCTGGGCATGTGGATTTTTCTTATGAAGTATCAAGAGCCTTAGCTGCAGTTGAGGGAGCAATACTTTTAGTTGATGCCACACAAGGAATTCAGGCACAAACTTTAGCACATGGACTATCTGCTTTAGAACAAAACCTAACCTTAATTCCGGTAATTAACAAAGTGGATTTACCAAATGCGGAAGTAGAAAAATATAAAAAACAACTCATAGACACATTTGGTTTTTTGGACTCTGAAATTATTTTAGCCTCCGGAAAATCCGGGAAAGGGGTAGATGAAATATTAAAAGCAATCGTTGAAAGGATTCCTGAACCAAATCAGGAAGTAGATAAACCTTTAAAAGCTTTAATCTTTGATTCTTTTTTTGATTCATATAAAGGGGTAGTGGCTCAAGTTAGAATTGTTGAGGGTAAAACCCCTAAAGATCAGGAAGAGATTAAGTTTTTAGGAACAAAAGCCACAGGTCAGGTGTTGGAAAAAGGCTTTTTTGGTCCTCAACTTACACCGGTTTCTGAACTGGTTGCAGGAGAGATTGGCTATATTGCAACTGGCTTAAAAACTCCAGGTTTAGTAAAAGTTGGTGATACGGTAACTACAGATTTTAATACTGAACAATTACCAGGATATAGAGAGGTTAAACCAATGGTGTTTGTTGGGTTGTTCCCAATAGATCAGGATGAATATCATGATATTAAAGATGCGCTTGAAAGATTTAAACTAACCGATCCGGCTTTTACTTTTGAGCCCGAGCAATCAAAAGCTTTGGGCGCAGGATTTAGATGTGGATTTTTGGGCTTACTTCATGCAGAGGTAATTCAGGAAAGATTGTCTGGAGAGTTTAATGCAGATTTAATAGCGACTGCCCCTTCTGTCGAATATATGATGGGAGATCAGTTTATTAATAATCCTGCAGATTTAGATATTTCAATGATTAAACTTTTAAAAGAACCTTTTGTAAAAGTAGCAATTTTTGTACCCCAAGATTTTATAGGACCAGTAATGGATTTAGTTTCTGACAGAAGGGGAAAGTTTTTAAATATGACTCACTATGGTCTACAGGTAGAGCTATCTTATGAAATGCCTTTGGCAGAGATGATTACAGATTTTTATGATAAATTAAAATCCGTTTCATCTGGGTTTGCTTCCTTAGATTGGGAGTTTTTAGAATTTAGAGAGGTAGATGGAGCTAGGGTAGATATTTTAGTTGCAGGAGAAAAAGTGGACGCACTATCTACTATTGTTTACAGACCAAAAGCTGAAATAATAGGTAGAAAGTTAATAGAAAAATTAAAAGAAGTTTTACCTAGACAAAACTTTGCAATTGCTTTACAGGCTGCAATTGGTGGGACAATTATTGCTAGAGAAACAATCTCTCCATTTAGAAAAGATGTTTTAATGCATGGAAGTAAGGTTGTAGGTGGGGGAGACTATTCCAGAAAGAGAAAACTTTTGGAAAAGCAGAAAAAAGGCAAAAAAAAGATGAAAATGATAGGTAATGTTGAAATCCCCCAGGAAGCTTTTTTATCTTTACTTAAAAGTTAGAGGCAGTATTTGAACCGGACCAAAAACCCTCTTGACAAGTATTAGCACTCTTGGTATATTAGTGCTAATACTTAGTGATTGCTAAGGAGAATAAACTTAACGTGGATTTAACAGACAGACAAAAAGATTTACTTAAAGCCATAGTTGAGTTGTACGTTAAAACAGGTGAACCAATTGGTTCAGAAAATATTGAAAAGCACTATAACTTAGGGGTCTCCCCTGCCACCATCAGAAATGAAATGGTTAAGTTAACTGAGGGAGGTTACTTAAAGCAACCTCACACTAGTGCAGGAAGAATCCCAACCTCGATGGGTTTTAGGATTTATATCCAGGATCTGATGAAGGAGAAGGATTTACCTGTATCAGCAGAGGTTTCAATGAAGGAAAACCTTTGGCAGATGAGACATCAGGAAAGTAGGCTTTTAAGGGAAGCTGTTAAAGGACTAGCCAGTAGATGTCAGATGTTAGCTTTGGTTATCAATGAGGAAGGTGAGATGTATTATGCAGGAGCTGCAAACATTTTAGACTTTCCTGAATTTGAAGATATAGATGTAGTCAGGTTTATTTTAAGCTTGTTTGATGAATATCCTACCTTGCAACAGATCATTGGACAGGCTAAAGGAGTAGATCCTTTGCATATTTTATTTGGAGATGAAATGGGATTTGAGTACTTGCGTCCTACCAGCTTTGTATTTTCTAAATATATTGGTAAACAAGGTAGAGAAGGTGTGGTTGGGGTAATAGGGCCTGCTAGGATGAATTTTCCGGTGGTATTACCTTATGTTAAATATACCGCCCTACTTTTAGAGCAAGCACTAAAGTCGTATTAAGTATTATGGTAAAAAAACAAACTGAAGAACAAGAAGTAGTTAGTCAGGAAGAGTTTATCAAACTCCAGCAGGAGTTAGATATGGTTAGAGAAACAGCTGTAAGGCTGGAAGATCAACTAAAAAGAGCAGTAGCTGATTATCAGAACCTAGAAAGAAGAGTTGCAGAAGGTAGGAGTGAACTATCAAGCTGGGCGACTTCAGAACTAGTTAAAAAGTTAGTTATGGTATTAGATTATTACGACAAAGCTTTAAAAGGAGCATCTGAAGAGGATAGAAAGTCAGCTTGGTATAAAGGAGTAGAGATGGCAACTGCTCAATTTAAGAGTGTACTGCGTGATGAGGGACTGGAAGAGATAGGAGCAGACGGACACTTTGATCCGGTCCTTCATGAGGCAGTAGACACTAAAGAAGGTGATGAAGAAAAAGTGTTAGAGGTTGTAGATAAAGGTTATAATTTAAATGGTAAAGTTTTAAGGCCGGCGAAAGTAATTGTCGGAAGAAAGATTAACGGTTAAAGAAAGGTTTTAAATATTATGAGCAAAATAGTAGGAATAGATCTTGGAACAACTAATAGCTGTGTGGCAGTCATGGAGGGTGGTAAACCCAAAGTGATTCACTCTGCAGAGGGAGAAAATACTATCCCCTCAGTTGTTAACCCGATAAAAAATATTGTTGGTAGGGTGGCAAAACGCCAGGCTATTGTTAATCCAAAAGAAACAATTTTTTCCGTAAAGCGTTTAATGGGCAGAAAGTTCAATGACTCTGAAGTCCAAAGAGATATAAAATGGCTTCCTTATAACGTAAAGTCCGGTAAAAACGGCATGGCTGTTGTAGAGATTGACGGTCATGAGTATACTCCACAGGAAATTTCAGCCCAGGTTTTAGGAAAAATTAAAGCTGATGCAGAGGCTTATTTGGGTGAAAAGGTAACTGATGCTGTAATTACAGTACCTGCTTACTTTGATGATGCACAGCGTCAGGCAACCAAACAAGCAGGAGAGATTGCAGGCTTAAATGTTCAGAGAATTATTAATGAGCCAACAGCTGCAGCCTTAGCTTATGGATTGGATAAAGCTCATTCTCATACCATTGCAGTTTATGACTTAGGTGGTGGGACTTTTGATATCTCAATTTTAGAGTTAGGTGAAGGTGTTTTTGAGGTTAAATCTACAAACGGCGACACTCACTTAGGAGGAGATGATTTTGAACAAAAAATTATTGATTATTTAGCAGCAGAGTTTAAAAAAGAGCAGGGAATTGATTTAAAAGGTGATAAGCAAGCTTTACAAAGATTAAGGGACGCTGCAGAGAAAGCCAAAATTGAACTATCCTCTTCAACTGAGACAGATATTTCTATCCCATTTGTGACTGCAGATGCATCAGGTCCAAAGCATTTGGAGATGAAACTTTCTAGGGCAAAATTAGAGTCATTAGTTCAGGAGTTAATTGACCGTTCCTTTGAGGCTGTAAGGTCGGCATTAAAAGATGCTAAAAAAGAAGCCAAAGATATTGATGAGGTGGTGTTGGTTGGTGGAATGACCCGTATGCCTGCTGTTACAAAAGCTGTATCTGATTTCTTTGGTAAGGAAGCTAATAAATCTATAAATCCAGATGAGGTTGTAGCAATTGGCGCTGCTATCCAAGGTGGAGTATTAGGTGGGGAAGTGAAAGATGTTTTATTACTAGATGTTACTCCCTTAACTTTGGGTATAGAAACTTTGGGGAGTGTCTCAACCCCTTTAATTAATAGAAATACCACCATCCCCACCTCTAAATCTGAAACATTTTCCACAGCTTCAGATAATCAAACATCTGTTGAAATTAATGTGCTGCAGGGTGAGAGACAAATGGCAGCAGATAATAAATCCTTAGGCAGGTTTGTATTGGATGGTATTCCGCCAGCTCCCAGAGGTGTGCCACAGATTGAAGTTACCTTTGATATTGATGCTTCTGGTATTTTAAATGTTTCTGCAAAGGATAAAGCTACCGGCAAAGAACAAAAAATTACCATCACAGGCTCAACAGGTTTAGACAAAGCAGAAGTTGAAAGAATGACTAAAGAAGCTGAGGCTCATGCTGAAGAAGATAAAAAGAAAAAGGAAGAGATAGAAGTCAGAAACAATGCAGACACTATTTTATACACAGCCGAAAAGAGCTTAAAAGATGCCGGAGACAAAGTCCCGGATGATCTTAAAAAAGAAGTAGAAGAGAAGATTGAAGCTTTAAAGGCTGCTAAAGAAGGACCGGTTGATGAACTTAAAGCAAAAGCCGATGCTTTAGGTGAGAGCTTACAAAAGATCGGTGCTGCAATGTATCAGTCTAGCGGGGCAGAGAATCAGCCAAAATCAGAAGATCAGCCAACTAATGATACGGAAAAAAATGAAACTTCAACTGAGCAGCCGGTTGAAGGAGAGGTCGTTGAAGAAGAAAATAAAAAATAATGACTGAAGATAAGCAGCATAAACATGCGGATTTGTTAGGTCAGAGAGCACATGCTGTTATTTTTATGAGACTCCTGAAGAGACTGAACAAAGAAGAGCTAGAGAAGCTATGACTCCTGCGCAAAGAAAAGAGGATTTTCTGAAACAAGTTGAGAGGTTGTTTGGTAAACCTTTAGAACTAAAACCAGAAGTTAAAGAACAACCTCAGCCTGAACCTGTGACCCGAGAGATTAGACTACCTTACAGAGATGATTAGTGGCTATTTTCCTATATGGCAAGTAAAATAGACCTCGGGTAACCGGGGATTTTTAATATGAGTGAAAGAATTGGTAGAAGACAAGCTATAAAGACAGCTGCTGCAGTGGCTGGAGGGCTAGGTTTGACCTTGCTAAAACTAGAAACTGCTTATGCTGAACAAGGAGTTAACTATGCAGCTTTAATGGTGCATTTTACAAGTAGTGCTCAGATACGTGAAGTATTACGTCAGAACATAACTCTTGCCAGAAGAACCCCGGTTCTACCATCATTTGCAGCGAATGTGGTTTTGGGAAATGAGGATAATCCAGGACCAATGTTTAGTATAATTTTTGATGATTGTTATAAGAATCAAGATGAACAAGCTATTCCAGTTTTAAGAGAATGGGAAGTACCTTCAGCTTGGGCTGCTATTGGAGTGGATTGGTTAAAAAATGGAGCTGATGGTACTAATAGACATATGAGTGTGGAGCGGATAGCAGAACTATCAGAGGATCCCGAGAAGATTGAAATTATTTCGCATACAACTACCCACCGTGATTTGGTTGCTTTATGGGGAAAAGAAAAACTTGAAGAACTTAATAGTGAGTTAGAATACTCTCAAAGAGACTTGCAGAATTTAACCGGGCAGCCTATTACCGGTATTTGCTATCCTAATGGTTCAAGCAACCCTCAAATTAGACAACTGGCAGCAAGCCGTTATGCATATGGCTTAAGTACAATTCCTGGTTTAGTTTCTCCTACAGAAGATATTATGAATATGCGAAGAATAAGAGTTAGTTAATTTAAGAAAGGATAAAATATAACTATGGCTAAAAAAGATTTTTATGAAGTATTAGGTGTATCCAAAAATGCCTCGGAACAAGAGATAAAGTCAGCCTACCGAAAATTAGCCCGCCAACACCATCCAGATATTGATAAATCTCCAGGGGCTGCAGAACACTTTAAAGAGATCTCTGAGGCCTACCAGGTGTTGTCTGATCCCAATAAAAAGAAATCCTATGATCAGTTTGGTCATTCTGCATTCCAGGGGGGGGATCCATTTTCTGGTGGAGGTAATCCATTTGGACAGGGTTACAACCCTTTTGGTCAGGGAGGGTTTTCTTATTCTTGGGGGTCTTCTCATGGTAATGAAAGTTTTGTAGATCCTTTTGATCTGTTTGAACAGATCTTTGGTGGTAGTTTTGGGGCTGAGTTTGCCAGGGGTTTTAGAAGGCGCCAGACTTATCAGATGAATTTAACCTTTGATGAAGCAGTTCATGGAGTGAACAAAGAGGTGGAGATTGAAAGGGTGGAGGGAAACGAGAACAGAGTCCATAGAGAAAAGATGAATATAAAAGTTCCGGCAGGAGTTGATAACGGAACCAGGATGAGATTCGGTGATGTAGATATTGTTTTTAGAGTAAGAGGAAGTAGTGAGTTTGAAAGAGATGGATCAAATATCTTTTCAGAAGTGAAACTGGTTGTGCCACAGGCTGTTTTGGGGGATACGGTTGATATAAAAACTGTACACGGTAAGGTCTCTTTAAAAATTCCGCCCGGTACCCAAAGCGGATCATTAATCAGGATTAAAGGCAAAGGTGTGCCGACTTTAAGAGGAGGAACAGGTGATCATTTTGTCCGGGTTAACCTGGAAATTCCTAAAAACGTTTCCGGTAAAGAAAAAGAGCTTTATGAGCAGCTGGCTAACTTAAAAAAAGGTAAAAAAAGCTGGTTCTAAACTTTCCTTGACTTTTTTTGTAAGAAAAATAGATACTTAGTTTAATGAACATAAAACAATTTTATCTTAAGAATATTATATATACAGATAACATCTATCCGGCAGTAACTATTAAGTTAATAGAAAACCCCAACAAATTTTATGCAATCCCGCTTTTAGGTGGCCTGGTTAAGTTACTTTCTCTTTTCCCAATTATAATCATGTTATTTTTTGTAGTTATCTGGTGGTTAATTGCAGTATTTTTAATTAATCCTTTTGTGGTTCTAATAACGGGCAGATATTGGAAGTTAGCTTATGAAGTGAACCTAGCTTTACTCAAGTTGAATCTTAAAATTTCAGTATTTTTGTATGGATTAACAGATAAACATCCAGGTTTTAATTTTAATATGCCGGAGGGGATAAGTTTGAATATACCTTATCCTAAAAAACCTAATAAATTATTTGTAATTCCCATAGGAGGGTTTTTATTTAGATTCATTTTATTATTTCCTTTTTTAATATTCAGACAGATACTTTCTCTGGCTGTAACAATAGGTGTATTTTTGCTTGCCTGGGTAGTTGTTTTATTTAAGGGTAAATATCCTGAGAAGATATTTGAGTTAGCCACTGATTCTATCAGAGTAAATAGTAGTTTAAATATGTATTTG
>DAHXOS010000080.1 GCA_027364775.1 bacterium | reverse complement strand
ATATCATAATATACTTTTTGTTTAAAAATCACGTTTGTGAAAAGATAAGTGAAAATGATCTAGTATATGGGTGCAAGGTATAGGGTATAGTTATTGTTTTTAACTACACGCTAAATGCTATACCCTAAACCCTACTTATGCTAAACTATGGGTATGAAAAAATACCAACCTAAATTGATTGAAGAAAAGTGGCAACAACTGTGGGAAAAAGACAACCTCTATAAATTTGATCCAGAAAGCTCTAAGCAAAAATTTTATAACTTAGTTGAACTTCCTTATACATCTGGGGATTTACATTTAGGCCATTGGTTTGCTTTTACACCACCAGATGCATTTGCCCGCTATAAAAGAATGAAGGGATTTAATGTTTTTTATCCGGTGGGGTATGATTCTTTTGGTTTACCTGCTGAAAATGCAGCCTTAAAAAGAAATTTGCATCCCAAGGATTGGACCTTATCTAATATAGAATCAATGCAAAAACAGTTCTATAAAATGGGCACTGTTATAGATTGTAATTACAGGATTATCACCTGTCTACCTGCATATTATAGGTGGAATCAATGGATTTTTATCCAGATGTTTAAAAAGGGAATTGCTTATTTAGATAAAGCTTTGTCTAATTGGTGTCCTTCTTGTCAAACTGTTTTAGCTGATGAGAATGTTGAGGCAGGGAAGTGTTGGAGATGTGGCACCCAGATTATAAAAAAGGAAGTTGAACAATGGTTTTTGCGTCTTACAGCTTATGCTGATCAATTAATTTGGCCTGATAATCCAAAAGTAAATTGGCCTAACTCTGTTAGAGTAGGTCAAAATAATTGGATTGGTAGAAGTGAGGGCCTGATTATAGACTTTTCTGGAATTAAAGTCTTTACAACCAAACCAGAAACAGTAGATGGTGCAACCTTTTTAGTTTTGGCTCCAGAACATCCAAAAGTTAAAGAATTGACAACTGCAGAATATAAAAATGATATAGAAAGTTATATTAAAGAAGTAGAAAGCAAGAGTGAACAAGAGAGAAAAGAAAATAAAGATAAGAGTGGTAAATTTACAGGAAGCTATGTTAAAAACCCTGTTACGGGTGAAGATATTCCAGTCTGGATATCTGATTATGTTTTATATGGTTATGGAACTGGAGCAATAATGGCGGTGCCTGTGGCAGATGAAAGAGATTTAGAATTTGCCAAAAAATTTAATCTACCTATAAAGGAAACAAGCTTTAAATCTACTCCAGCAGGAGAGAAAAAGATTAACTATCATATTCATGATTGGTCAATTTCGCGTCAAAGATATTGGGGTACACCTGTTCCTATTATTCACTGTGATGATTGTGGTTTAGTGCCTGTTCCAGAGGAAGATTTGCCGGTAGAGTTGCCTTATGAAGTTGATTTTACTCCCAAGGGTAAACCTCCATTAGCCACGAATGAGCAGTGGATGAAAGTAAGATGTCCTAAGTGCGGTAAAGATGCTTTGCGCGATTCCCAAACCTTAGACGGCTTTTTTGATAACTCTTGGTACTTTTTGAGATATATTGATCCTGTTTATACCGATGGTCCATTCAATGCGCGATTAGCAGAAAAGTTAATGCCTATTGATATCTATTTTGGTGGAGCTGAGCACACCTTAGGTCATACTCTATATGCTAGATTCTTTACTAAGTTTTTAAAGGATATTGGTTTACTTAAAATAGATGAATTTGCTTTAAAAAGAGTACAGCACGGAGTTATTTTGGGTCCTGATGGTCATAGAATGAGTAAATCAAGAGGAAATGTAGTTAATCCTGATGATGTAATCTCTGAATTTGGAGTAGACACTGTTAGAGTCTATCTTTGTTTTATGATGCCTTATATAGAAACAACTGCACCTTGGTCTGCCTCAGCAATCCATGGAATTTATAGGTTTTTAAATAGAGTTTGGGATCTACAATTCAAAGTTCAAAGTTCAAAGTTCAAAGCTGATAAATTATCAACTCAAGATCTTCATATGATCCATAAAACCATTCAAAAAGTAAGTTCAGATATTGAAGAAATAAGTATGAATACTGCTGTTGCAGCTTTAATGGAGTGGTTAAACTATCTATCAAAAAAAGAAAAAATCTCTCAAGAGGAATATAAGATATATCTTTTACTTCTAGCTCCTTTTGCCCCGCACATTACAGAGGAGCTGTGGCATGAATTAGGTGAACAAGGTTCAATCCATTCTCAAAGTTGGCCAAAATTAGATGAGCAGTATTTAGAAAAAGAGGAAGTTGAGGTTGCTGTTCAGGTTAATGGTAAGTTGCGGGAAATATTAATGATACAAAAAGATATATTAAATATACAATCAGATGTAGAAAAAATGGCACTTGAAAGTCCTAAGGTTCAAAAGTTCTTGGAAGGAAAAAATCCTAAAAAGGTTATTTATATCCCCGGAAAGATACTTAGCATAGTTGTTTAGTTAGTAATTAGTTGGTAGTGATTAGTGTTTAGCAGAAAGTAAGGCTAAGTGCTAATGCCCTTTTAGATTATTTTATACTGATCCAATAAGCTAATCTATAAGCAAAGCTTTCAGCACTTACAGCTTGCTGATAAAATAAAAACTACTAACTACCACTAAAATAGTGCTTGCTTGACGAATGTTTACAAGACCCATACAATGCATTTACCTATTTCTTGCACTACTGTTGGTACGCTAGAAATATACTAAAAATATGCCCAGATCAGTCTCTAAAAATATAATTTCCCAAAGAATCTCTGAGTCAAAGCGTGATGATGTTTGGCTTTTAAACCGTTTAAATTACCTCTGGGATAACTATTTTAAGGATGTAGAACAAATTAATCCGGTCTTTATTGCTTTTGGTAGATATTCCAGGTTTAGGTTAGGCTCAATCCGTTTAGATAGGATTAATAAAAAATCCTATATTACTATTACCGGAATGTTTAGGGATCCTAACATTCCGGTTGAAGTTGTAGATCACACTATTGCTCATGAGCTTTGTCATTATACCCATGGTTTCTCTTCACCTAAGCCCAGGTTGCACAAATATCCTCACCATGGTGGAGTTATTAAAAAAGAATTAGAGGCTAGAAAATTACATAAGTTAGTTAAAGCATATAATCAATGGCTAAAAGAATACCGTAAGTCTTTGTAGTATTTGATATTAAGGGTTGAATCTTGTTAGATAATACATAATACTTAATATATAACCAATCTGGTGTGGAACAACTAAACCAGTTTTTAAATCAGTATAAACTTCCTTTAATAATAACTTTTGTAGGACTTGTATTAATACTTAGTGGCTTGGCCTCTCAGGGTCTGTTAGCCTCTAAATCTAGTAAAATTTATCCTGGAAAGAGTGTTGTCAAACAAATTAGCCCAAAATTAACCAATTTAAAGATTGATATTTCTGGAGCTGTAAATAACCCCGGTGTTTATGAGATGAATGTGGATGATAGAGTGGAGCAAGCTGTAAACCGCGCCGGAGGATTTTTAGATAACGTAAATTTAGATTTTGTTACCAAAAACCTAAATTTATCGCAGAAATTAACAGATGGCCAAAAGATTTACATACCTTTTAAAGGTGAAAATAGTGGAGGAGTAGTAGCCGGTGTTTCTACTCAAGGATCACAACCAAGTGTTAATACAGCTTCTCAAAAAGAGTTGGAAGATTTGCCTTCTATCGGTGCAGTTTCTGCCTCAAAAATCATTGAAAATAGGCCTTATCAATCTTTAGATGAATTAGTAACAAAAAAAGTATTAAGCAAAAGCGTGTTTAATAAAATTAAGGATTTGATAAGTTTATAGTAGGTATTGTCATTAAAATATGCACAAACACTACTTAATATTACTGGTAATCTTCTTTTTACTTTTTTTGCTTAGGGTTCAACAAACAGGCTTAGATCTTAAGGCTGAAAATCCTTTGGCAGAATATGGACAAAGCTTAGAATCTTTAAGGAATAATTTAGCAGATCTTTCGAGGCAAATTTTACCGGATATGCAGGCAGCCTTGCTGTCTGGAATGTTATTTGGGGTTAAAAGTGAATTACCTAAAGAGTTTACTAAAGCTTTAAAAAATACCTCAACTATCCATATTGTGGTGGTTTCTGGACAAAATTTAAGCATGGTGGCAGGATTTGTATTAGCTTTGAAGCCCTACTTAGGCAGGCGTAAAACGGCTATTGTTTCACTTGGGGTAGTGGTTTTCTACTCGGTGCTTACCGGATTGGGAGTGCCCACAATTAGGGCTGCTATCATGGTTTTTTTAAGTACCATTGCGGTTTTAGTAGGCAGGGAAATAGAGGGAACATTTGTTTTACTTTTAACGGCAGCTTTAATGTTAATTTTTGACCCCAATTGGTTACTTTCAATTTCTTTCCAGCTCTCATTTTTAGCAACCTTAGGGGTAATAACTTTAGCACCGGAATTAACAAAACAGCTTAAATTTATACCTGGCATCTTAAAACAGGATCTGTCTGTAGCAATTTCTGCCCAAGCCTTAACATGGCCGGTGATAGCTGCAAACTTTCATCAATTTTCTTTAGCCGGGATTTTAGTTAATACCTTGGTGGTGTGGACTGTGCCGTTTATTATGCTATCAGGGATGTTAGCCATTGCTTTAAGCTCTATAGTACCATTTTTAGGCTCAATATTTGCTTTATTGCCTTTAACACTACTGACATATTTTATTAACTTGGTTAATTTTTTTGACCAGAAGTGGAATTTGCTCTATCTGGGTGAATTTAATTTTTTAGTTTGGGTGGGTTATTACCTGCTTATTTTTGGTTTTTACTTAATACTTAAAAAAGGAAATCAACAACTGGAAATGGTATGATAATAATATGTATTATGAACGACTTTCTAAAGAATTAAAACGGGTAATCTTAGACTTGGGATTTTTAGATAGTGATATAGCTTTTAGAGATTTATCTAGCAAAAGTATAGAACGTAGTGACACACTTTTATATATTCCAGAAAATTCAAAATTTGGAGACTATTCAACAAATATCGCGTTACAGCTTGCTAAACAAAATGGCAAAAAAACTTATCAATCTCCAAAAGATATTGCTAATGAAATTATTCAGCAGTTTGGTCACCCAAAATATTTAGAGAGAATAGAAGTGGCAGGCCCTGGTTTTTTAAATTTTTTTTTGAAGGATGAAAGTTTAGTAGAATTAATTACTAAGGATATTGAAATAGGTACGTTAAACAAAAGAATTTTACTTGAATATGCAGATCCTAATACCCACAAAGAGTTCCATATTGGACACTTAAGAGCTTTAGCTATCGGCGAAAGTGTGGCTAGATTATTTGAATTTAGTGGTGCTGAGGTTTTTAGATTAAATTATGGATCAGATATTGGACCAACGGTTGGGAAGTGTTTATGGGGGATTATTCAATTACAAAATGAATATAATAGGGCTAAACAAGGCTCTCTGAGTGAAAAAAGCCAATTTTTGGGTAAAGCTTATGCTTTGGGTCATTCTAAATATGAAGATAGCCCTGAGTCTAAAGTACAGATAGATGAGATTACTAAAAAGTTATACAACCGCGAAGATTTAGAGCTTTTAGCTTTGTGGGAGGAAACCAGACAATGGAGCCTGGCGTACTTTGATGCTTTATATTCAAGGCTGGGTGTAGAGTTTGACCGGAGGGTAAATGAATCGGAAATTGACCAAATAGGCAAGGAAGAAGTTTTAAAAAATCTAGGACTGGTATTTGAGAAAAATGATGGGGCAGTGATTTTTAAAGGAGAAAAATATGGATTTCATACAAGAGTTTTTTTAACCTCCCAGGGAAATCCGACTTATGAGGCTAAAGAGGTTGGTTTAATCAACCTTTATCAGGATATTTTTCAATTTGATGAGGCAATAATTTTATCGGACATCCAGCAAAAGGGCTTTTTTGATGTTGTAAATTGTGCAATTGAGCTTATTTATCCTCATTTATTGGGCAAAAAGAAGTACTTAGGCTTTGGTTTTGTTTCTTTAACAACCGGCAGGATGTCATCAAGGCAGGGTAATATAGTTAGTGCAGAATCTTTAATAGAACTGGTTAAAAAAGAACTGAAAGCAAATTTTGTCAAGGACAATACACCTCTAACTGATCAGCTACTGGAAAAAATTGCAATTGCAGCAATTAAATTTACTTATTTAAAATATTCTTTAACCTCTGATATAAAATTCAATATTAAGGAGTCTGTTACACTACAAGGAGATAGTGGAGTATATGTTTTATATAGTTTTGCAAGAGCTAATTCAGTATTAGGCAAAGCAGTTTTGGGAGATAGGAAATCTGAAAACTTAAAATACGATCACCTACAGGGGACTGATAACCTAGAGGTTGAGGAAAGAGAGCTTTTGCGCAATATAGAACACTTTAGTTTTATTACAGATTATGCCAGGCGTAATTTCCAGCCAGCTGAGCTTTGTACTTACCTTTTAACTTTATCTAAGAGCTTCAATTTATTTTATGAAAGATACCCGGTTTTAGCCTCCAATAAGGCTCATCTTAGATTGGGAATCGTTAAAAAGTCTGCAGAAGTAATAAAATTAGGAATGCAGCTATTAGGAATAGAAGTAGTAGAAAGAATGTGATGTAGGAAGATGTTATTTAAAAAATCTGAACATAAAAGAAGAAGTAATCCAGTTTTAGGCATATTTAGGGTGATACTAAGTCTGCTGATGATGTCTATTTTGGGATTGGGTCTATTTCAGGCTTATAAATCATTTTCCGGTGTAGACCCATTATCTATCAACCCCCAAACTTCATTAAAAAAACTGTTAACTTCAGAATCAATGGTTGATTTACTAACCAATTTATTTACAGTTTCCCCCTCACAATCAATTGATAAATTTAAAGAAGCATTAAATAGTTCCGGAACAAATAAAGTTGAGTTAAATACTGCAAAAAAGAACCCTCCTTTAAAATTTAAGTTTGCAATTACTGCTGATTCTCACAAAGATATGACAAATTTGGCTAAAGCTTTAGCTCAAGCCAAGCAAAACGGGGCTAAATTTGTAATTGGGATTGGAGATTTATCTGATGTTGGTACTCCAGAAGAGCTAGAGCAAACAAGAAATCAATTTGATAAGAGTGGTTTACCAGTTTATACTGTGCCTGGGGACCGTGATTTTTGGGATTCCAGGAATAAAAAATTAAATCCTACTACAAATTTTAATCAGGTTTTTGGTAACAGCTATAAATCATTTTCTTATGAGAATATCAGGGTAATTATGATTGATAATGCAGATAATTATAATGGTTTGGATGATCTTCAGCTTAAATGGGTTAATGATGAGTTAACCCGGGTTAAGGAGACCAACACTAAGTTATTATTTGTGGTAGCAGATTTGCCTTTATACCATCCTTCATCAGATCACTTTATGGGTAAAGTGGAACCTAAATTAAAAGACCAGGCATACCAACTCATCTCAACTTTTAAACAGTTTGGAGTTGATGAGGTGTTTTCCGGTGATACCCATCTTTATTCAAAGTATGTAGAACCAAAATTGGGAATTAAAATGACTACTGTTGGGGCTGTAACTTCCGAGCGGAATTTACAGAACCCAAGATATGCAATGGTTGATATTTTTGAGGATGGCAGTTACAATATCGAAGATATAGAAATCAAATGAACTCACTTACTCAAAAAACATTAGTTGTAATGAAGCCTGACGCTATGGAGCGGGGTCTAGTGGGAGAAATTATCTCCAGACTGGAAAGAGTAGGATTAAAGATTGTAGCAGCAAAGCTAGTTAAAGTTGATGAAGAGTTAGCTATAGCTCATTATCCGGTAACCGATGAATGGTTAGAAGGGGTAGGTAATAAGAGCTTAGGTGATTATCAAAAGTTTGGCTTGGATCCTGTACAAAGCATAGGAACAAGTAATCCTAAGGAAATTGGTCACCAGATCCATAAATTTAACATGGAATATCTAATGGAAGCTCCAGTTTTAGCTTTAGTTTTTGAGGGTAACCATGCTGTAGAGTTAGTCAGAAAATTAGTAGGCTCAACTCTTCCGTTACTAGCTGCCCCCGGAACTATAAGAGGTGATTTTTCTAATGAATCAGCAATTGTGGCTAATGCAGACAAAAGATCTATTAAAAATTTGGTTCATGCTTCTGGAGAAGTAGCAGAAGCAAACCGTGAAATAACCCTTTGGTTCCCAGAATTCAAGGCTGATTAATTTACCCGTCACCTTTTTAGTCAGCAATTTAATCCCACAATTCTTAAAATTTATGTTTTTGCTTCAAAAAGTTATGAATTATTCAATTTAAGTAAAAAACATTCTAAATTTCTAGCAAATATATAAATTAACTGCTAAATTTTTTTAACTTTAGTTTAGCTTAAACTAGCAATCCTTTTTATTAATTTCAAAAAAACCGGGATTTGGAAGTTGAAAATGGTATTATAAGTTGACATTTAGCTCTTAGTTGGGTGCATAATAAAAGTAGAGGCTAAAGGTTAGGTAAAATGTTAACTATAAAGAATGCAGCAAAATATTTAGAGGTTTCTTCTGATACTTTAAGACGTTGGGATGAAGAGGGGAAGCTAATACCAACTAAAAGGACTTCTTCAGGATACAGACTGTACTCTAAAACATTACTTAAAAACATTAAAATCCAACTTCAAACCTTGGGCAAAAGTCATACTTCAGGTAGGAAATTATTATCAGAGAATCAACAGCGGGTAGTTCAGATTATAGATCAGATGGAAGATCAAGTCTGGGAGATTAAAAAAGAAGCTAAATGGGCATTTTTTAGAACAGAGAAGTTTTTTAAGCACAACTCTTTAGTTTTTTGGTTTTTAACTGTTTTAGTTTTATTTCAATTTTTAAGGTTAATGGCTGTAAACTTATATTCCTTAAAGCTTTTGACCTATATTGCAGAGAATAACAATACTAAAGTATTAGGGGTTATCCAAGAAGACCCATTTACCAAATTTGCCTTAAGTTTAAACTCAGATTTTAAGAATTCAGACTTACCAAGAACTGGTAATTAACTTAGTAGAGTAGGATTTCCGGCTATTTCCTGCATTCTGCCATAACCTGCCAAGACATTTATATAATACATCTGAATCTCAGTAAGATTGACAGGGTTGCCTTCTTTTGCCATTTTAATAAGCAGGATCTGGACAGCCGGAGAATCCAGTAAAGCTTTGGGGTTAACCTTATATTCCTTTATTAACCTGTTAAATTCTGATAAATCAGGATTTTTATAAGCATCAATAATTCTAACACTAAGGTCTAAATAAGCTTTTTCATCAGTAGCTTTTAATTTGTTTGCAGTCTCAAATAAAAAGGCTTCTATTAAGCGGTTAGTGGTACCGATGCCGGTATTGTAGGCAAAAACTCCTAATGTTGTATCATCATAATTTTTAACCAGTTCACTTAAGTATTGGAGTTGTAGCCCTGTACTAAACTCCTGATCTTTTAACTTTTCTTCAATATTTTTTTCATTTACTCCTGCTACTAAAGCCTTTAACTGAGGATTCTTAGACTCGGCATACTTTTGAACCAATTTCAAGGCTGTATCTATGGTAAACTGGCCAACCCCAATTGTCTTAAGGTTTTTATTTGCATCACTCTCTTTTTTTGGTTTATTTACCTCACTTGCTAATCCATTTTCTAATTCTGCAGCTTGAACACCTAAAACTAAGGTTTTCCAGTAACTTTTATCCTTTGCTTCAGGCATTAATTTATCAATCCACTTAGTAACTAAGGATGCGCGGTTATAAATCCGGGTATATTTTTCTTGGTTGGCTGGAAAGGTTAAATGCTCTATACTGTTATTTCTAAGTGTAATTTTCCATTTAATCTCTTCTGCATCTGCTTTGGAAAAGTTTTTCAGTAAATCATCAAGAGTAACTTCTTTTTCTAAAGTTGTCTCGGTTTTATTAAGGCTTACTGTTGGCTCAACTAGGGTATACCATTTCTTAATTGGTTGCTGACCTTTTTCTGTTACTTTTATTGTCTCAGCCTGTTTTAGCTCTGAATTGGTAGGGGGACGCAAAAGAGTAGAACCAAAAACTAAAGTTGCTGTTGTTGCTAAAACTAAGGCATG
>DAHXOS010000079.1 GCA_027364775.1 bacterium | reverse complement strand
ATAACAAATAAAGCAAAAACATATAAAGGATGGAAAATAAAAGAAGAGAAATAATTGAAAAATTATTAAATCTAGAAGATGAAGAGATTAAACAAGAATATAATAGATGGGATAAAGGAGACTGCTCAGAAATAGGTTTATGTGAAATATTGTTATACCAATTAATAAAAGAACATAAACAACAAAACGGAGAATGGTATGATACAGATTATAATAATATAAAATTAAGATATGGAAAATAATAAAATAAAATATGATGAATTAATATTTGCCGTAGGTAAATCAGGTATTGACTTTGCCCAAAAATTATCAAATGAATATCAACTTCCAACAGAACCTAAACCAGTACAAATTGGTGTTCGATTTGAAGCACCACAAAAATACTTCCAGAAATTAATTGATGTATCTTATGATTTCAAGTTATATCAAGCTAAAGATAATGTTTCAATTCGTTCCTTTTGTACAAACAATAATGCAGCATTTGTTGCTGTAGAAGAAACGTACGGTGATGTTAGTTATAATGGCCATGCTAAGAAAGGTAAGGAATTTGAAAATAAAATGACCAACTTTGGTATTTTAATGGAAATTAAGGGTATTGAAGATCCATTTAAATGGAGTAGAGAAGTAGTTCAGAAAGTTCAATTTACTGAAATTAATGCTGATGTTAAAGCACATATGGGTTTATATTATTCACCTAATAAAACTCGTAAACAATCATTAACATCTGAAGGTACAACTGTTATGGCTTATCCTATAGATAGTTTAGATGTATTTAAAAATGCATTCGGTAAATATTCAGATTATGTTTTGAGCTTTATTGATGATATGAATAAAGTATTTAAATTTAAAAACGATTGGGGAATGTATATCCCTGAAGTAAAATACTTGTCTCCTGAACCACTAGTAAATTATAATGATTTATCATTAACAACATATCCAAATGTACACTTTGCCGGTGATGCTTTATCAGCTAGAGGTATTACTGTAAGTGGTGCTCATGGAATTTATATTGCAGAATCTTTAATTAAATAAAATATGTCAGAAACAAGAAAAATTAAAACAGCAGATGGCTCTATAATCAATTCTATAGAGATTGATGGCAAAAATTTAATGCATAGTTGGGATGGACCCGCTTATTTACCTCAAGGTAATAAACGCTTAGCAGAATATTGGTTATTTGGTATCAGATATTCTAAAGAAGAATGGGAGGATAGAAAAAAAGATGTTAATGGACAACCATGGTATAAAACAGCAGCTGGAAAGGCAGCCGGAGTTAGAGTATAATGAGAGGCAGACCCAAACAACAACCTATAGCAGAAAAACCTCGCATATTTGAACGTCGATATACTAATTTGGATGGCACAACTGAGGTTTGGGAATTTAATCTTGATAAGTTTGAAAGAGGACCTGTTGAAGTTATTATTAATTACCCACCAGGAATGTTAAACAAAAAACGTAAAAAAAGAAAATGAGAATAGGATTATCTGGAACTATGAGTGTAGGTAAAACTACATTAGCAAAAGCATTAGGAGAAACTGATCGATTTAAAGATCATAGTGTTCAAACTGAACGTAGTAAATATTTAAGTAACTTAGGTATTCCTTTAAATACTGATTCTACATTACAAGGTCAATTTGTATTTTTAGCTGAACGTGCTACTGAATTATTACAACCAAATATTATTACAGATAGAACTATTTGGGATGTATGTTCATTTACTTTAAGTGCTAAATCAATTGATGAATTTGCTAAAAGAGCATTTACAGACTCAGCTATGTTTTTGCGTGAATATTATGATGTAGTAATTTATGTTGATCCTAGAGGTGTTGAAATTGAAGATAACGGTATAAGAACAACTGATTTGCAATATAGACGTCAAATAGATACTGTTATAAAAATGATGCTTGAAGAATATCCACCTAAAAAATTAATTAAAGTAGAAGGTACAACAGAGGAACGCATTTTAACAATTTTACAAAATATTTAATATTTATACCATGAACATTTCTAATGCAGATAAAATGAAAGTAAAAGAACTACGTAACCTTATACGTGAATCTATCAAAGAAGTACTAAAAGAAGCAGGAGTACCTACTATTGTAAAATATAAAAGTACAGCAACTCCTGATAAAGTACTAAATGTTGATCCTAGTGATCAAGGATCAATAACATCTTTAAAAAATGACCCCAATGTAACTTCAGTTACTATGGGGCCTAAAAGAATTAAAGAAATGGCACGTATTGCCAAAGGTTATAGATTAGCTGATGATAATATTGATACAACTCCATATGCAAATAAACGCATTAGTGGTGTTTCTTTAGCAGACATTATTGATTATATTCGTGAAAATCCAGGTACAGATAAAAAAGCACTCCAAACTCATTTTAACTTTGTTCGCCCACAAATTGCTAATGCTGTTGTTAATGCATTGCAAGATTCGGGAGTACTAGTAAAATTAGGAACTGGAGGTGAACCTGAAATACCATCAACAGATGATGAAGAACCAACACCAGTAACAGCATCTGATGTTGAAGATGTATTTGTAGGAGGTGCTGACCCGTTATCATTATATTTTGGAGGAGAAGAAACACCAGAAGAAGAACCTGAGGCGGGTGAAATTGAAAAGGCTGAACCTACTAAGTCAACAATGTCTGATGAAGATTTTGAAGCATTTGATAAATATACTGATTTAAAACAGCGTTTAGATGCTACTAAATCAAATATATTAAAATTAAAACGCAGAAAAGGTGGTTCACCTGGTGATATATCTGATAAACCATCTAGTGAATTAATTCGTTTACGTGATTTAAAAAAATCATTAGAAAGTAGAATTGATAGTTTGGTAGCAGGTTCTCCATATTTACAGCAAAGAGTAGGAGCAACTACACCACCTGTAGAAGAACCAACAGTAGAACCTGAAGAAACAGAAGAAGAAACACCAACAACAGCATTAGATGAATATCAGATGAGAAAAATACAATACTATGCTGGTATTATAAAATAATGATTATGTTTTCAAAAATTAAAAATACTATTTTAACAATTTTAGTTATAATTTGTGCTGTTGGATTAGTAAGTACGTTATTTAAAAAATGTAGTGGACCCGATAATAAAGTATCTAAACAAACTTTAGATAGTCTACATAAGAAAAATGATTCACTAGCATTTGAAATTAAAAAAGATAGCTTAGTTATAGATTCACTAAATGCAATTAACAATGCTTTAGTTTCTAAAATAGGTCATCAAAAGGCTAAAATCATAACTATATACCAACAAGTAGCAGAAGAAAAAGACAGAGTATCTAAATTAGTAGACTCAGGACTTATTTCATACTTTAATAAACGCTACCCTTATGATACAATCAACGATAAATTAAAAATAGCACAGCAGGTACTATCAGGTGCTGCTGAAGATTTAGTTGATTATGATGGTGCTGTTAAGGTATTAGCTATAAAAGATAGTATTATTAATTTAGATTCAATAAGAATAGCAGGTAAAGATACAGTTATTTCTAAATATATTTCTAAGGAAGGTAAATATAAGAAAATTATTGGAAATAAAGATATGGAAATAATGAATTGGTCTAGCCAATATAATAAGTTAGAAGCCGAAAATAGGAAATTAAAATTTAAAAATAAATTCCAAAAAATAGCTAGTTATATTATTATAGGAGGATTAGCTTACACAATGTTACATAAATAACAACCCTTGCACCCATATGAATAGCCTAAGCCCGTAAGCTTAGGCTTTTTTTATATATTTATATATATGAGTCAAGCAAATATAAAAGAAATAATTAAGGCTGAATATATAAAATGTGCAACAGATCCCGTACATTTTTTTCGTAAATATTGTTATATTAATCACCCAACTAAAGGAAGAGTATTATTCCATTTATATCCGTTTCAAGAAGAAGTATTAAATGATTTTAGAGGCCACAGATTCACTATTATCAATAAATCTAGACAATTAGGAATTTCTACTTTAGTAGCTGGTTTTTCTTTATGGACTATGTTGTTTCAAAAAGATAAAACTATACTTTGTATAGCAACAAAACAAGAAACAGCACGAGGAATGGTAGAAAAAGTACAGTTTATGTATGAAAATTTACCTTCCTGGTTAAAAGGTAATCAAAAACCTATATCAAATAATAAACTTTCATTTCAACTTGCTAATAATTCTCGCATAGTTGCTACATCAGCTGCTTCAGATGCAGGTAGATCTTACGCTGTATCTTTATTATTAGTAGACGAGGCCGCTTTCATTGAGGGTATTGATAAAATTTACACATCAATAAAACCTACAATTGCAACTGGTGGAGGAATTATTGCTTTATCTTCTCCAAACGGTGTAGGTAATTGGTTTCATAAAATGTATACTGAGGCCGAAATAGGTAAAAATGATTTTAAGGCAATTAAATTGCCTTGGAATTTACATCCTGATAGAGATGAAAACTGGGAACAACGGGAAAAAGCAAATATGTCACCCCGTGAAGTTGCTCAAGAATATGATTGCGACTTTTTAGGATCTGGTAATTCAGTAGTTGAACCTGATATTTTATCTTTTTATGAAGAAACTTTTATACAAAATCCAATTGAACGTCGTTTTTTAGGTGGTGATTGTTGGATTTGGGCCTACCCTGATTATAGTAAACAATATGTTGTTTGTGCTGACGCTGCTCGTGGTGATGGATCTGACTTCTCTACATTTCACGTTATTGATGCAATAAATTTAGAGCAAGTTGCTGAATATAAATCTCAAATTGACACTCGTTCTTTTGGAAATATGTTAGTATCTGTAGCTGCTGAATATAATAATGCCTTACTTGTAGTTGAAAATGCAAACGTAGGTTGGGATGTAGTAAATACTATTATAGAAAAAAACTATCCTAATTTGTATTATTCACCTAGATCATATGGTGAAATGCATATGGATAAATGGTTAGCAAAAATGGATAGTGAACAAACAGTTCCTGGCTTTACTACATCAACTAAAACAAGACCCCTTGTTATCTCCAAAATGGAGGCGTATATTCGAGAGAAACAATTTATTTTTCGTTCTAAAAGATTACTTGAAGAATTAAGAATATTTGTTTGGATGAATGGTAAAGCACAAGCACAAAACGGATATAATGATGACTTAGTAATGGCTTTAGGTATTGGATTATTTGTAAGAGATACTTCAATGAAGTTTTATCAACAGAGTGTAGATTTATCTCGTCAAATGATTGGAGGAATATCTAAAACAGGAATAAGTGGACCTATATTCCATGCATCAACAGGATTCAAAAATCCATATCAAATAGAGATGGATAATGGACAGGTTGAAGATATATCATGGCTATTAGGTTAATAAATATTTATTGGTATAATAAAAACACATATATGGCTGAAAACAACCCAAATAATGTTGGTTTATTTAGTAGACTGAAAAGACTATTCGGAACCGATGTTATCATAAGAAACGTAGGCGGAGACCAATTAAAAGTGGTGGATGTCGATAGAATACAAGCCTACGGGAATGTAAAAACAAATGCCTTAATCGATAGATTTACTAAGTTACATCGTTATGGAGCTAATATGCCTTATAACCCAACGATGAACTACCAAACACTTCGTATTCAGTTATATACTGACTATGAAGCAATGGATACAGAATCTATTATTGCATCTGCATTAGATATTGTATCAGATGAATCAACACTTAAAAATGAAAATGGTGAAGTAATACAAATTTTATCTGCTGATGAAAATATTCAAAGAATATTATATAATTTATTTTATGATATTTTAAATATTGAATTTAATTTATGGTTATGGATTAGAAATATGTGTAAATATGGTGATTTTTATTTACACTTAGAAATTGCTGAAAAATTTGGTATATACAACGTAACACCTATGTCAGTTTATGACATGGTTCGTGAAGAAGGTACTGATCCTCAAAATCCATCTTATGTTTGTTTTAAAATTGACCCAATGGTTATTGCGTCAGGTGGTATTAATTCACGTGTTTCTGATAGAGAAGGTAGAATTAAATTTGAAAACTACGAAATTGCTCATTTTAGACTATTAACTGACGCTAACTATCTTCCTTACGGTAGATCGTTTATTGAACCTGCCCGCAAAACTTACAAACAGTATGTGTTGATGAAAGATGCGATGTTATTACACCGTGTAACCAGAGCAGCTGAAAAACGTGTATTTTATACAAATGTTGGTAATATTCCTCCAAATGAAGTAGATGCTTATATGCAAAAGTTAATGCAAAGAATGAAAAAAACTCCTTACATTAACCAAGCAACAGGTGAATATGATTTGCGTTATAATTTGATGAATAGTATGGAGGATTTTTATATCCCTGTTCGTGGAAATGATACAGCTACTAAAATTGATACATTAAAAGGTCTAGAATATAACGCTATTGATGACGTTAACTTTTTAAGAGATGAAATGTTAGCTGCATTAAAAGTACCTAAAGCATTTTTTGGGTTTGAAAAAGATTTACAAGGTAAAGCTACATTAGCTGCTGAAGATATTCGTTTCGCTCGTACAGTTGAACGTATCCAACGCATCATCTTATCAGAATTATATAAAATGGCCTTAGTACATTTGTATGTACAAGGTTATGATGGTGCTTCATTAACTAATTTTGAATTACACTTAACTATTCCATCAGTTATTTATGAACAAGAAAAAGTAGCTTTGTGGAAAGAAAAAATTGATTTAGCTAAACAAATACAAGATACAAATTTATTACCTTCTGATTTTATATATGATAAAGTATTTCAATTTAGTGAAGATCAATATGATGAATTTCGTGATTTAGTTATTGAAGATAAAAAACGCACATTTAGATTAGCTCAAATTGAAAATGAAGGTAATGACCCAGCTAAAACAGGTAAATCATTTGGTACACCACACGATTTAGCTTCACTATATGGTGCTGGTAGAATGGGACAAAATGGACCTGTACCTGGAGGATATGACGAAAAACGTCCTGTTGGACGCCCTGAAGAGAAAACTTCTATATTAGGTACACAAGAAGATCCATTAGGTAAGGACAGAACAGGTAGAAGAGATAATAATCCTTTATATACAGCTAATATTCCATCTGAAAATGGTACGCCAAAAGGTGGTTCACCATTAGCATTAGCTGAAACAATATTGCATAAAAATAAAGGATTATTTGAAGGATTTAATATCCCTCGTAAAGAAATTATTTTTGATCCTAAAGAACAAGAACCATCATTACTTAACGAAAATAATATCAAGGGCATATAATAACTACATATTTATAGGTAGTGCACACTTTTATTATGAAAATCAAACACAGCAAATACAAAAATACTGGTATATTGTTTGAATTATTAGTAAGACAAATAGCATCTGATACCGTTTCTGGTAAAGATTCCGCTGCTATCTCTATTGTTAAAGAATATTTTGGCAAAACAGAATTGTCTAAAGAACACAAACTATACCAAGCGTTAATTAGTACTAAAGCATTAACTGAAGCTAAAGCTGAATCGTTAATTAATTCAATTTTAGATTTATCTTCACGTTTAAATAAAACTGCTTTACGTAAAGAAAAATATAATTTAATTAAAGAAATTCGCAAAAACTATAATATTGAAGATTTCTTTAAAGCAAAAATAAACAATTATTCACAGTATGCTGCTGTATCTAATTTGATTGAAGCCCATGAATCATTAGAATTTATTGAACCTTCTCAAATTATAGATAATAAAGTAACATTATTAGAACATATAACTAGATCAGAAATTGATGTAGATGGAGTTAAAGATCGTGTATTAGAAGAATACGGTAAGATGGATCAAGGCACACGTATTTTAGCCTATAAAATAATGTTAGAAAAATTCAACGAAAAATATTCAGATTTAATTCCTTCCCAGAAAAAAGTATTAAAAGAATACATCAATAACGTAACTAATACGGCAAAATTAAGAGAATTTGTTAATGAAAATTATAGTAGCTTAAAAAAAGAACTACATAAATTAAATGAAACAGTTGAAGATAAAACTGTAAAGATTAAAGTTAACGAAGTAATTAATTTAATTAAACCATTAGAAAAAAATCAATTCGTCAAAGACGAAGATATTACAACTTTATTACAATATCATCAGTTAGTAGCTGAAATAAAATCTGTAAAATAATGGATTTGAAAGAACTTATAAAAACTTTAGTTCGTAAAGAATTAGAAGAAGATGCAGGTGGTGGTTCAACAACAGGTGGTAGTGGAGCTAGCAGCATGAGTGGCGGACCTGGAATGAATTACGCAACACCAGCAGCATTTGCTAAAAAAGGTCAAAAATCAAATCGTGCTACTAAAGAAGCTGAAAAAATGGGTTGGAAAAAAGCTAAAGAAGGGATGCCTAGTGATTCTAAAGTAAAAGATTATAAATCACTTTGGGGTAAAAAGAAAACTTATAAGATATACGAAAACGAAGATACACAAGTTTTATCTAAAGCTGTTAAAATAGCATTAGAAAAACTAAATATGGAGACTAATTATCTATATGAAAAACCATCTAATGAGTGGGATGAATATGATATATCTAATGCTAAAGCTATTCTGAATAAATTCAGAAAATTAAGAAAAGAAAGTAATTATGATAAAGCTTCACCATCCCAAAATCCAAGTCCTTATACTCAAGCAAGTGGATATACTGGTGTGGGTGGAGATGATCATGAAAGTACATATTACGATAAACGTATGAAAGAATCAATACAAGATATTATTAAACAAGAATTGCTAAATGAGGTAACTTATAAGCAATTCAAAACTGAAGTTAAATATAGAACTAAAGCTGAACAACTTCATAAAGCAATGCGCGAAGTAAAGAAAAAATTAAGTGAAATTGATCGCATTGTTGAATATACACAGCGTATGAAACAAGAATTAAGTGAAGGTGAAGGATTAAAATATTGGGGTAGAACAGAAAAAGCTGTTGGTCAAATTTCTGAAATGGTTAACCATTTAAATAATAAAATTAAAAATTTACATCAATAATGGCAAAAGGTTCATCTGACGGTAATAAAATTTCTTTTGGTAAACGTAAAATGGGTAAAGCTAAAAAATCTCATAACAAACATGATCGTAAAGAACGCAATTATCGCGGACAAGGTCGTATAAACTAATATAAAAAGATGAAAAGTATACAAAATCAATATCGTGATTTAAAAGAAGGTAAAATGTCTCAAGCGAACTTTATGAGAAATGTTCGTATGACTTTTCCTAATTTAGTAACTAATGTAACATCATTTGATGATTCAATAAAAATCCTTAAAAATAAAGGGATGTTAATCGAGGCTTATAACCCCGATGAATCAAATTTTGAAATGGCTATCAAAGATAGTTTAGAAACATTAGATATAAGTGATGAAGTATATGAAGACGCTGTAAAAGCTTTAGAAAATCCTAAAATAGTTAAAAGCTTATCTGGTCTTAATGCTGATAGAGCTGCTAAGGCATTGGTTAAAATGATTGAACAAGAACATGGTGAGTTTGGAGCAGCAATGCAAAAGCATAAAGAGGAAGAAATGGGCCAACAAGCAATTAGATCACAATATGATTTAGAAGAAACATTAAAAGAAGTTAAAAAATCAGAAAAAGAAGGATATTGGGATCAAAACGGCAAATCAGAATACGAAAAATTTGCAGAAAAAAATAACGTTAATGGTAATGAATATATGAATGGTATGCATATGGAGTATGCTGAAGCTCCTGGCAAAACTATGGAAGAATATTCTAAAATTGTAATAAAAAATTTAAAGAAAAATCCTAATTATTATACTAATTATAAACTAACTGGTATTAGAGATTATAAATTGGAAACAATGGATAAAACTAATACACCAGAAGCTACAGCAATGAAACCTTTTAAAGGTGAAAATGGTGTTGATAAAGCTTTAGGTATGAAGCCAGTTAAAAATATTGAAAAACCAAAAGCTGATGCTGGTGCTAAGGAAGAAAAAGTTAAAAATGTTAAAGTAGATATATTTACTTTAGCTGCAAAAACACTTCGTGGTGTAAAAAAAATGGAAGCTACAGGTGAAAAAATGAAGAAAATTGTGATGAAAGAAGCTCAAGAAGGTCAATATACTTTTAATGGCTATTTTAAAAAAGGTGAAGAAGCTAAATTAAAACAAATGATACCTGATGCTGAAATCGATCATGATGAAGAAGAAGGTCAAACAATAAAAACTACAGTTTATTCTAAAAAATATAATGATAAAACTGTTAAACATGCTGTTGAAAGTACATTAGGATTAATTAAACCATCTAAACCTATGTCTTCAGGAGAAGCTGTAGCTAAAGCCTTAACTAAAGAAACTTTAACACAAATGATTCGTGAAGCTATCGCTGAAATATACGATGGTAGAGATAATATGACTGATTTAACTGACGATACAGAAGATTAATATATGAAACAACTAGTAATAGATCATACACCAATAGTACAATTTGAAATATTACCTATTACCGAAGGTAAACTTCGTATAGGTAATAGAATGCGTATTAGGGGTAAATTACAAGAAGCCGAAGTAAAAAACGGAAATGGACGTGTTTATCCTAAAGAAATATTAGAGCGTGAAGCTCAAAAATATATGGAAGGACCTATTAAAACAAATACATCAATGGGTGAGTTAGATCATCCAGATTCATCAATTATTAACTTAAATAACGTATCACACGTTATTAAAAAGATTTGGTGGGATGGTGATAATTTAATGGGTGAATTGGAATTATTAAATACACCTTCAGGAAAAATTGCACAAGAAATTATATCTGCTGGCATTCCATTAGGTATTTCATCTCGTGGTATGGGTAGTGTTAGACAATTAGGTGAAACAGTAGAAGTGCAAGATGATTTTGAATTATTATGTTGGGATTTGGTGTCAATTCCATCAACTCCAGGAGCATATATGAAATTATCTGAAGGAAAACAATTTAAATCAACAAAAGATTACAGTAAAGTTAGTAGTTTAGTTACAGAAATCATTTGTAGCCAAACAGGAGTTTGTCCACTTTGTTAAACTCTTCGCGTCTTTACATATCTACATATATTTATGGGTAGCATAATAGCTACCCACATTTATCCTCATGGTAGCTGCTAATTAAATAACCCATCTATTAAGCTTCATTAATAAGCTTATTTCCACAATCAAATTTAAGGACAAACAAAATGAGTAAGAACAAAGACTTATTTAAAGAGGCTATCGCTGACGCTAAACAAGTTCGCGAAGCAGCGTTACAAAACGCAAAAATTGCTCTTGAAGAAGCCTTGACTCCAAAACTTCAATCCATGATTTCTGCTAAATTGCAAGAAATGGATGGTGAAGATGAAGAAATGGAAGAAGGATTTACTTCACCGCATGTTGAAAGAAACATAGACTTTTTACTTCCTGAAGAAATGGAAGAAGAAGGATATGGACATGAAGAAGAATTAGAAGAAGATTTCGATTTATCTGAAATTTTAGCTGAACTAGACGAAGAAAAAGAAGAAATGGAAGAAGCTAAAAAGAAACATGGTAAAAAGAAAGAAGAAGAATTAGAAGAAGCTAAGAAAAAACATGAAAAAGAAGAAATGAAAGAAGCAAAAGAAGATGAAGAAAGCATCACTGATCTTTCAGTTGAAGAACTAAAAGACATCATCAAAGACATCATCCATTCTGAATTAGAACAGGAAGAAGAAGAAACACCAGCTGATGAAGAATCTGAAGAAGCAGGTGAAGAATTTCCTGGTGAAGAAGAAGAAGGAAATGAAAGTGATGAAGTTGACTTAGAAGAATTATTAGCTGAATTGAATTCTTTAGATGAAAACTACGGAATGGAAGAAGAAGGAAAAGAAATGGAAGAAGGTGTTGCTGACTGGGCTAAAAAGATAGCTGCATTACCTGCTGAAAAGTTAGCCAAATTGAAAAAATTATGGGATACTGAATTATCAGCAAGCGCTATTAAAAAAGGAGCTCCATCTGTAACCTTACCAAGTAACAGACCTTTGGAAGAAAAAAAGAAAAAAGAAGAAATGGAAGAAGCATTATCAACTATTGCTACTCTTCGTAAAGAGTTAAACGAAACTAACTTATTAAATGCTAAGTTATTATACGTTAACAAAATCTTCAAAGCTAAAAACTTATCTGAATCACAAAAATTAGCAGTAATTGCTTCTTTCGATAAAGCAACTACTCCTAAGCAAGCTAAGGCATTGTATGAATCAATCCAAAGCAGCAATTTAGGTTCAAGCAAGAAATCAATTGTTAAAGAATCTTTAGGATTCGCTTCAAAAGCAATTGGTACTGCTCCTAGAAAACAAATTATCGATAGCAACGATCAGTTTGCTCGTTGGGCTAAATTAGCAAACATTAAATAATCAATAACAAAACAAAACAAATTCATTTAAAATGAACGTACAACAATTAATTGAAAGCTCTAACCAATTTAAGACAGTACAGGACGATGCAACTCGTTTGACTGCTAAGTGGGAAAAATCAGGTTTATTGAAAAACTTGAAGAGTGAAACAGATCGTAACACTATGGCTGTGTTACTTGAAAACCAAGCTAAACAAGTTATCGTTGAGGGTGCTAACGTAACAGGTGGTACAAACTCAATGAGTGGTGGTGGTTACAACTCAGAAAACTGGGCTGGTGTAGCATTACCATTAGTTCGTCGTGTATTCGGTGAAATCGCTGCAAAAGAATTCGTTAGCGTACAACCAATGAACTTACCTTCAGGTCTTGTATTCTATCTAGATTTCAAATATGGTACTACTAGTGCTCCTTTCACTGCAGGTCAATCAATGTATGGTGCTGATCCAAGCAGCAACGTAACTGTAATTGATCCAGCAGCTTCTGGTTCACTATATGGTGCTGGTCGTTTTGGTTATTCTTCAAACAACTATACAAGTGATTCTGTAGCTACTACAGGTTCTGCAACTTGGGCTACTTTCAATTTTGATAGTGCTTATTCAGCTTCTGCTACTACTTATAAGACAATCACTGTAGGTGTTCCTACTGGTGCTGACTTAAATGGTGTTCGTGGATTCACAATTTCTGGTTCTGGTATATTACCAACTAACGTATTACAAGCTTTCACTACAACTAACGGTTCAACTGTTACTTTCGTAGTTCCTGGCTCTGTAGTTACTGGTACTGCTGTAACTTTAAATTATGAAAAACAACCTACTCCAGATCAAAGAGGTGATTTTGAAGATACTGCATTCAACGTAGGTACTCCAGGTATTTCTATCCCAGAAATCCAAGTTCAGTTAAAATCAGAAGCTATTGTTGCTAAGACTAAAAAGTTAAAGGCACAATGGACTCCAGAATTCGCTCAAGATCTTAACGCTTACCATAGCGTAGATGCTGAAGCTGAATTAACTGGTATCTTAAGCCAATACATTTCTATGGAAATCGATTTAGAAATCTTAGATATGTTAATCCAAAACGCTTACACAGTTGATTACTGGACTGCTGTTAACAACCAAGCTATTGATTCAACTGGTATCACAAATAATAACTTAGGTTACTACAATAGCCAAGGTGGTTGGTTCCAAACTTTAGGTACAAAATTACAAAAAGTATCTAACAAGATCCACCAGTTAACTTTAAGAGGTGGTGCAAACTTCATGGTTGTATCTCCAACTGTAGCTACTATCATTGAATCAATCCCAGGATTTGCTTCAGATGGTGATGGTGAAAAAATGGAATTCAACTTTGGTGTACAAAAAGTAGGTGCTTTAAACAGCCGTTACAAAGTGTACAAGAACCCTTATTTAACTGAGAATGTTATCTTAATGGGTTACAAAGGTGCTCAGTTCTTAGAAGCTGGTGCTGTATTTGCTCCATATGTACCATTGATCATGACTCCATTATTATACGATCCATCAACTTTCACTCCAAGAAAAGGATTGATGACTCGTTACGCTAAGAAGATGATCAGACCCGATTATTATGGAAAAATTTATGTTAGTGGTTTAAATACTATCTAATATATAATATAACCCCGTAAGGTTAAATATAAAGAACCCAAACCCCGTAAGGTTTGGGTTTCTTTTTGCATATTTATATTAAATACCGTTTATGAAGGAACCCAATCGAGAACGCAAAACCGATATTAAGTCCATTAATGCAATTTCACTCAATGAAGAACAAAAAGAAGCTAAACGTTTAATTATTGAAAATCAAATTGTAGTAGTTACAGGTAGAGCAGGTAGTGGTAAATCATTAGTATGTGCTCAAGCTGCATTAGATTTTTTAAAGAAAAAGCAGATTAGTTGCATTTACAACACAAGAGCTGCTGTTGAAGTAGGTAAAAGTTTAGGATTTTTACCAGGTGCTTTAAATGAAAAATTTGATCCTTATATGGAAGCACTTGTTGAAAACTTAAATAAATGTTGTACAAATAGAAATGAAGTACCTGAACTAATTGAAACCGGTAAAGTTAAAGCATTACCAGTTCAATTTATACGTGGTAAGACAATCGATGATATCTTGATTGTAGAAGAAGCACAAAATCTAACCAAAGGAGAAATGTTAGCTATATTAACACGTTTGGGTAAATCAGGTAAAATTGTTATTAATGGTGATAATGAACAAACCGATATTAAAAATTCTACAGGGGAAATAAATGGTTTAACATACGTAATTGAATTATCCAAAAAAATTGAAGAAATTAAATGGATAAAATTAAAAGAAAACCATAGATCAGATTTAGTTGGTAAGATACTTGAATACGAATATGGGAAATAATTATATTTATACGTGTTAAATACTAATTATTAATGGCTCAATATCCAATCAATTTAAAAGATTTTCTTGCTACATACCAAGGCGATGTTAAATATTTAACTCCAGTTAAAGGTGCAACACCATTTGGTTTTTATGATAATGATCCTGAATTTGTTAGGGATGCTAAAAACGTTGTACGTTTTATATCTAACCGTTTAGGAGCAGGAGCATATGGAGCTAGTGGAGCTAGAATGCCATTAAATATAACTGAATTAACTGTATATTCTGCTTTTGAAGAAGC
>DAHXOS010000054.1 GCA_027364775.1 bacterium | reverse complement strand
ATATCATGCAATGTATAAGCATTACCTAATGATTTACCCATTCTTCCTCCGTCAACAGTCAAAAACTCTCCATGCATCCAATTTTTTGCAAAAGGTTTTCCTGTTGCACCTTCTGATTGTGCAATCTCATTTGTATGATGAATTGCAATATGATCAACTCCTCCTGTATGGATATCAAATGATTCACCTAAATATTTCATAGCCATAGCTGAACATTCAATATGCCAGCCCGGAAAACCATCTCCCCAAGGAGAAGCCCAATGCATTTGGTGGTCAGCAAACTTACCCACCCGCTTAAACCAAAGTGCAAAATCATAAGGACTTTTCTTAGTTTTATCTTTTTCAACTTCTTCTCTAGAAGCTACTCTTTTATCAATTAATTTTTGCCCCCCTAACTTTCCATATTCCGGAAATTTCATAACATCAAAAAATACCCCTGTTTCTGTTTCATAAGCCAAACCGTTATCCATTAACTTTTGTACAAGTTCTATTTGTTCTTTTATATGATCTGTGGCACGCACAAAATGAGTTGGAGGCAAAATATTTAACCAATTGCGGGTTTTAATAAAATCATCATAATAAAATTGTGCTATCTCCCAAACTGACTTACCCTCTTTTTTAGAACCTTTTTCTAATCTGTCTTCTCCTAGATCAGCATCTCCCAAATTGTCTCCACTTAAATGACCTACATCTGTTGCATTCATGATGTGGTTTAGATCAAAACCCTCAGCTTGTAAAACTCTTCTTAAAATATCTTCAAAGGTAAAAGTCCGCCAATTACCAATATGTTGATAGTCATAAACTGTAGGACCACAGGTGTATAAACCAACCTTTGGAAAGTTAAGAGGCACAAATTCTTCAACTTTACGAGTTAGGGTATTGTAAATTTTGAGCATAGCTTCAAGTATAGTAAACTTAATATATAATACAATATTTAACTTAATTGATTATAGGCACGATATTTGATAGTATATAATTATGGGATTAGAAAGTCCAAACCAAGAGCCCAATTCAAGTTTTACCAAAACACTTCTTTCTGGCACTAGTGATGAACTTTTTAACCAAGGTTGGAGAAGGACAGATTTTGGTTTTAATCTTGGCAGACAAACAGGAGCCTTAGATATTATCAAAGGTGAAGAGAGACGTCTTATTTATCCTACTACCCAATTTGATACTGAAGCCTATCAAAAATTATTACTAGCCGAACTACCTGTATTTGAAACCGCTTTAGTCCCTGCTGATGTACCTGATGGATTTAACACTGTAACCATTCCTCTTTCTGCTAGGGCATTAGATAGTATGGAGTTTCCAGATACAAACCTTCAACCAGGATTCTTAGGATCTTTTGAAATTATGACAGGAGTTGCAGAATTACTAGCCCGAATTTACGGGAAAACCGGCACTCTACCAAAAAATCTTAGATTAGGACAACTTGCCTTAGTTGTGGACCAAAACAAAAAAGACCCCTGTATTATTAGATTAATACCTCCTCTTCACCTGACTCAAAAAGCTATAAGCATACAGTCGGTTTCTATTAATTTACTCAAAGATTTAGATAATCAAGATCCTATGCACGATCATCAAAAACAAGTAGAATATTTTAAGAACATGTTTAATGATTTTTTGAAATATGTTGAGCATCGAACAGCGTGAAGCTTCTAATCAATCTCTAAGACAGAATGAATACCATTTTAATCCAGTGGTTGCTGATGCTGCCCGTGAATTAAACTGTCAAGGTCAAAAACCTAGAAGATTGGTTGAGCTAACAACAATTATGCCCCCAAATGGAGCTGAAGCCCGAGAAGGAGTTTATATTTTACCAAATTGGGAAAAAAATAATATTTTAAGAATTGTTCAATCAAGAGATTACCGTGAGTCTTTTACTAGAGGTAAGAGTGCCCATAATGTTTCGTTTGGAATGGCTGAACTTAGAACACCTAAAGCAAGTATTATTACCATCCCAGTTGCAATTAAACCCTTTACTAACCCTGAAAATGGATCTTTGAAAAATGCTCGCAATGCTTTAACAGATGCTACAGCTAACGCTTGGGTACTCAAAAGAGGCTTTTCTTCTACTAATCCAATAGCTGTAATATGTGGTGAAAAATCTTATATTATTACTCCAGTTAAACAGGGAGTTCAATCTTTGGATACCGAACCTTGGCATCAATTCAGTTCTTCTCATGATTTAGAAATCAGAGAGCATTTTATAGGTAGATTAACACAGGTTGCTAGAATTCTGGCTGATTTAAACTTTAGAGGTATAAACCAAGCTGATTCACAACTTAGAAATTTTTGGATTACACCAGATGGAGTAATGGAACCTATTGATTGGGAATCTGCAACCATACATCAAGATCCTCCATTTACTACTGAACTAACATCAATAGCTATAAGTACACTCAGACCACTTTATGGTAATTTAGTTCAGGGTAATAATGGTTCACCAATTATTAGAGGATCTCAAGTAAGCTTGTGGAATCAGTTTGATTTACTAATACTAGAGCCCTATATTAAAAGACTTGAGGATAATTTCATTGGCTCAGGTGCGTTAGATGAGAATGAAGAATTACTTAATACTTTAACTACTATCCCAGAAGCATTAAAATCTAGGTTGGGTTTAAATAGTAAAGGTAGTTAGCCACCTACTCCTTTTCCCATCTTTCTTTCAGCCTGGGATTTTTGAACTGCTTGTTTTACCAACTCTTCCTTTTTATTCTCCTTTATTACAAACTGTTGCTGCTTTTTTTGCTCTTCTGCCTGATCTTGCTGAGTTTTCTTTTGTAAAGAGGCATATCTTTTTTGACTTTCTTTAGCCTCATTAGCTTTAAACTGATCTAGAAACCTTAAAACATTTTGCTTCCTTAGTTGATCCTGTTGAGCTTTTTGTCTTTGTTGAGCCTGGTATCTAGCCTGAACTTGGGGATCCAGAGCATACTGTCCCTGACCGGTAATTTGCTGAACTCCGGCCTCAATTGCCTGACCTATTTCATCTTTAAAATTCTCAGGCACAGTTTTAGTTGAAGATTGTTCTGCCGGGATATCTTCAAAAGTTCCACCAATAGGTTTTTGGTTGTTTGACATAAGTAAAGTATAAAGTAAAAAGGCAAAACTAAAAAGAGCTACCTACGAGATTTAGACACTATACTCCCTAATATTTTTGATAATTCTTCCACTTCAGCTATGTATTCATCAACTTCTCTTTTATCTATCAATTCTGAATCTACTAGGGATTTTAACCAAAACCTTGTTTCAACTGCAGATTTTAAAGCATGATTATAAAAGTTGATAAAATCTTTTTTTGATGCAGCCGCACTTCCTTTAACTATATTGGCGCCAATTGACATAGATGATCTTATTAGCTGATCAGAGATCACATGAGATGCAGAATTTCTCGGGGCTTTCTTTAGTAGATTAATTATATTTATCCCGAACCAATAACTACGATCTTTTAAATCATAGATTTTATTCATTGTTAGTATCTATTTTTTACTTTAAACTTATATTTTTTTACTTCCATTAAAACTCTTTTCTGCCTTCTAATGCTCTGCTTAAAGTAGTCTCATCTGCATATTCTAAATCTCCTCCTACGGGTAAACCTCTGGCGATCCTAGTTACTTTAATTCCTAATGGCCTGATCAATCTATCAATATACATAGCAGTAGCCTCACCTTCCATGGTTGGATTAGTAGCTAAAATCACTTCTTTGACAGTTCCGTCTTTAAGTCGGGGTAATAACTCCCTAATATGCAACTCATCAGGACCAATATTTTCTAAAGGTGAGATTGTACCGTGTAAAACATGATAAAGCCCTTTAAAATTAGCTTTTTCTAAAGCTAAAACATCTAAAGGATCTTCTACTACTGCAATAATTGATTTATCTCTTGATGGATCTATATCTATCTCGCAAGGAGATTTTTCCGAGATATTAAAACAGATTTGGCAAATTACAGTTTTATCTTTTAAAGCTAAAGCAGACTCTGCCAAAGCCTGAGCTTCTTCTCTGGGAGCGTGTAAAAGGTAATAGGTTAACCTTTGAGCAGTTTTAGGACCAATACCGGGAAGCCTTTCAAAGCTTTCAATTAAATCTCTAACGACTTTAGGAATTGTAGCCATACTTGTCGTATTATGTATTAAGTAGTACGTATTATGCAAGACAACCAAAGTCCTACTATTAAATCATTTACTGATTTAAGACCATGGAGAAAAAGCCATAAATTAACCAAGAAGTTTTTTGTAAATCAAGAGATAGTAGTTAGTAAACTGATAAATGGGATGTTAAACAGATCACATTCCTGGTATACCAAGACCACCCATTAGGCCTTTCATTTCTTCTGCAGCTACTTTTTGAGTCTGTTTTAAAGCCTCATTTACAGCTTCTGTAATTTTATTAAAATCCTGCTCTCCATCAATTGAAACAACTTTTTGATCTGCAGTCATAACAACTGTTACACCTTTATGTTCAACAGTAATTTTTATACCTGAAAGTTTTTTTTGAATTTCCATAGCCTGGTCTCTCATCTTTTTGAGATCTCCAAGCTGTTTCATATTATCCATTAGACCCATATGGGGTGTATTATATAATCAAAATTCCAAAAATTAAAGCACGAAATCAGATTTTAAATTTACAAACTTGCTGCTTCTACCACATTCTCCATTAAGGAAATTACAGTTAAGGGCCCAACACCTCCAGGCACAGGAGTAATTCTTGAAGCTTTAGGTAAAACTGTTGCAAATTCCACATCTCCCCTAACCTCTTTAGGATTTTCAGATAACTCATCTTCTATCACTAAAGTTCCCACATCTATAACTATTATACCTTCTTTAACCATGTCACCTGTTAACACATTAGCCACACCTGTTGCTGAAACTATAATGTCTGCCCTTTGGGTAATTTGTGGAATATTAGGAGTTTCTCTATTTATAGAAGAAACTAAAGCTCCCCTTTTTTTAAACTCCTCTGCAAGTGGCAAACCAACTAATTTTGAAGTCCCTAAAACTGCTACAAATTTTCCTTTAAGATTAATATTTTCCTCCTCTATAATATTCATTACTGCTTTTACAGCCGCAGGTAAAAATTGAGACTTCCCGGTCAAACCATCAACGTCTTTTTTTGAATCAATTTGAGATAAAAGTTCATCTGCTTTTTTACCTTTAAGAAACTCTTTTGGCAAAGGTAGTTGAACCATTATTCCATTAACTGAGAGGTCATTGTTAAGTTTTAAAATCATCATTGAAACATTAGCAAAGTTTTCTGTTTTTGGTAGATGGATATACTGAAAGTCTATGCCTAACTCTGCAGCTTTCTTTTGTTTCATCTGGGTATAAAGCAAAGATGGCGGGTCATCACCAATTAAAATAGATACTACCTTTGGTTTAATATTTAGCCCGCTTAATTTTTCTAAAAGCTCTATTTCTCTTTTTTGGGCTAAAGCCCTGCCATTAATGATTTTAGAATCCATGAGGTGAAGTATACTAGATTCTTAAACTCTAATCTATTTTATCCCAGGAACTGGATACTTTTTAGCAAATACTGCCAGATCTTTTCTAATCTTAAGCAAATTTTTATTTTTAGCTAATTTTACTTTAACCTCTTTGATAAAAGCTGCCTTATTATTAGTTTGAGGCATATCCAAACCTCTGGTTTCCTCTAAGGCTTGTTTTATCCAAATGGCTATCTGTTTCATCTCTTTTTCTTTCATTCCTCTAGATGTCAAAGCGGGAGTTCCTAATCTAATACCTGAGGGATAAAAAGGGTTAACCGGTTCCCCTGGAATTGTATTTTTATTGACAGTAATCCCAGCTGTTTCTAAAGCATATTGAGCTTGATAACCCATACCATAACCATAGTTTGTTAAAGATAGTAAAATTAAATGATTTTCAGAGTTTGTACCTAATTCTTCCGCTAAGACTTTAGCATTCTTAACAACTTGAGTGGCGTATTTTTTAAAAGAAGGCTTTAGTGCCTCTTCCAAAGCTATAGCTATGGCTGCTGTTTGCTGGTTATGAGGACCACCTTGTAACCCCGGAATAATAGCTCTTTCTAATTTTGTCTTTAAATCCGGGTCTTTCTTTAAACCCCTGTCTGTAACCATAATTATGGCACCTCTTGGACCACGCAAAGTCTTGTGGGTTGTAGTAGTAACAGCATCAAAAAATGGAACAGGGTTTTCATGCACGCCTGCAGCGCACAGT